>JAYTRP010000482.1:0-3847 GCA_043746145.1 Hyphomicrobiales bacterium
TACTTGTCGTCGAGCACCGACTTCAGTCCCTCCAGCTCATCCTTGCCCTGGCTGTTGCCGGCAGGGCCGCTCAGGAAAAGCAGATTGCCGCCATCAGGCAGAATGCTCTTGATCCACTTTCCCCAACTCTCGCCGTCGTCCTTGAAGGAGGCGCCGACGAATTTCGTATAGTTCGCCCCGTCCTTGCCGCCGACGACGACGCGGTACGGCACGACAACCTTCCCAGCCTTGAAGGCGCTCGATAGCGCCGGCAACACAGCAGGACCCGCATCGCCGAAAACCACCAGAGCATCGACACCCTTGGCGGCGAATCCCTTGATGTCGGAGATCGCTTTTTGTGTATTTCCCTGACCGTCGGCATATTCATATTTCGTAATGCTCAGGCATTTCTCCGCCTCTTGTTTCCCTGCCGCGGTCGTCACTTGGCGCCAACTATTGCCGCCAAACCCGTCGAGTAGAGCGATTGTCGCTTTCTTCGGGCCACACCAGGAAGGGGTATCGGCGGCGATCGCCCCCAATGTCGCGCAACCAAGTGCCACAACCGCAGTCGCTAACGCACAGGCGACGCTTTTATTGCGCATATGTTTCATCGTTTCCTCCACAACTATATTGCAACACGCTTTTTTGTGTTTCTCGTCCATTGGACAGAGTAAACTCCGATACCAAACCCTAGGGCCAGGGCTTGGATGATTGTTTGAGCAGAATACGGCACGCCGACCGCGAGCGCGAATTGGCTCAATTGATTGAGGAAGAACGCCGCTACGACCGTCGAGACGGGAAAGCCGCGGCCGCCGAGCAACGAGGTGCTGCCGAGAACAACCACGGCGACCGACGGGAGTAGCAAAGAGTCGCCCTGAAACGCCGTCGGTTCGCGCGTAATGCCCGCCAGAAGAATGCCCGCGAGGCAGCAAAGTAGTTGCGAATTGACGTACGCCATCATTTGATGAAATCGTACATGCAAGCCCACAGTGCGCGCCGCCAACGGGTTAGCGCCGATCGCCTCGAACCTTCGACCAACCACGGTTGTCTTGAGGACGAACGAAACCACCACCAACGCGGCGATCGCGAAATAGACCGAGTTTGGGATCCCGAAGGCCTCTCCGCCGGCGATCTCCGAAAGGAGCGGAGTCGTTATTCGCGGCACGCCGCCCGATACGGCGAAAACTGCGCCGTAGAGCAACGCGTTCACGCCGATCGTCGCGATGATTGCATTAAGTCGGACAAATCCAACCAGAATTCCATTCGCCAGGCCTGCCGCCAAGGCGCAACCTACCGCCAGCAAGACCGCAGGCAGAAGTCGCGCGTCGTTCCCATTGGGAAAGTGGGCCGATATGACGACAGCGAGAGACACTCCGCCGGCCACCGAGAGGTCAAACCCGCCTTGCTGGACTACGAGCAACTGTCCGAGTCCAACAATGGCGATTACAGCTGCAAACGGCAGGCTACCTGCCAGCGCGCCAGACGACACGCTGGACGGCGCGAATAGAAGGCATGCAGCCAGCAGCACGATCGTCGAAATCGCAACCGTCACAAACCCTTGCGCCAGCGGAAACGCAAAGAGCCTCCGGTGCGGGAGCCTGTCGCTTACAGTGTCCTCCATTGAGCCCATTGAGTGAATTGCGCCTCTGCGGAGCCTGTGTTCAGGTCTCCATCTTTCAACAACTTCTACGTCACGAGAATTAAGCGATCTGCAGCGTAACCTTGACGGCCGCTTGCGGGTTTTTTCCTAGTTCAAGCGCCTTCAGCGCATCGTCGAGGGCGAAGCTGTGCGTTTGAATCGGCGACAGATCGATTCCGGTGCGTTCAAGAAACCGGATCGCCGAGGGCCAGACGCCAGGTGAGCCAATGCATCCGCGCACCGTCAGATTCTTGCTCTGAATTTTTCCGAGTCCAACCGGGAATTTCTGACCGATGTTTATGCCCACCATCGATACCCGGCCTTCAGGGCGGGCATAGTCGAACACGTTCGCAAGCGACGATGCATGCCCCGCAGCCTCGATGACCAGATCCGCCCCGCCCTTGGTCAACGCTTGCACCGCCTCGATAGGATCGACGGCCAAAGAGTCCACAGTTGCATCGGCGCCCAGCCGCTTTGCGATATCCCGGCGCAAGGGCACGGGATCGACAACGATCACGCGCGCCCCCATGCCAATCGCGGCGGCCGCTGAAACTAGACCGATTGTGCCTCCGCCGGAAATCACCACCGTTTCAGAAGCGTTCGTTCCGCCATTGCGCAGGACGGCGTAATAGCCACAGGTGAACGGCTCGATGAGAGCGCCTTTGGCGTCGTCCACGGAGTCGGGAAGCTTGTGCAGCCACTCAGGGCGCGCCGCGAAGAACTCGCGATTGGCGCCATCCATCGAGAATCCAAAATGGTGAACCCGCTCGGGCGTATTGATCACGCATTCGCCGACGACTCGGTCGCCAAGTTGAAAGCCCGTCACGTTCTTGCCGACCTCGACCACCTCGCCAACCCATTCGTGGCCCGGAATGACAGGATACGAGATCGGGATGATGTACTGGCCGGCCAGCAACTCGTAGTCCGAGTGGCATATCCCAACGCGGCGCGACCGGATCAGGACTTCGTTCTCGTCGATCCCAGGGCTTTGAACCTGGGCGACGACCGGCTTTTTGGGTTCGTTGAAAATCAGGGCTTTCATTGCGCTCTCCCAACACGCTTCGTCTCTTAGGGCACAGCTTGGATCTTGCCGCTCAAAGCGGATGCGAATACGGCTTCAAGCAAGGCGATGTTATCAATCAACTGCGCAGCTGTGATCGGGTACGTTTCAGTGCCGCGGACTGCGCGGGCGAAGGCCACCAGATTGTCCTTCACCGGTTCAGCAGGCGGAAGCTCAAGCGTAGTTATCCGTCCTCCAGACATCGCCGAGGTGACGATCCAACCCTCCGGCGACTCGACATGCGCCTTGTCTCGAATGTCGATCCAGCCCTTCGATCCATAGACCGTGAACCGCGACATGAAAGGATTAGCCAACGAGGCCGAGACATACGATGTGCCGCCGCCACGGAATTTAACATAAGCCGCAACGGTGTCCCCCTGCGGCAGGTCAGAAGAGAGTTGTTCACAGATGCACAGCACGCTCTCCGCGGGGCCAAGCAATCGCACCGAGAGATCAAGCAGGTGGATGCCCGTAGCCGTCATACCGCCGGCGGGCGCCTGATCAGCTTTCAGCCGCCAGTTATTCCGGTCGAGCAAACGAAACTTGTCATGGCTGAAATTGGCCTCGATTTGCTGAATGCGCCCCAGTTTTCCGGCGTCGGCCTTCGCTAGCATGGCGGCGATCGGCGGCTCCCAACGTCGCTCATGCCCCATCCCCAGCACCAAGCCTGCATTGCGGCAAAGAGCCACGGCCTTTTCCGCCCCGGCCTTAGTCAACGCCAAGGGCTTTTCGCAAAAGACATGCTTGCCCGCGGTGACAGCGGCTTCGATCTGGGTTTCATGGAGAGAATGCGGTGTCGCGAGCACCACCGCTTCAACCATCGGGTCGTTGAGCGCGTCGGCATAGTCGGCGGACAGAAGCACACCCTTCTCAGCGCATAAGGACTTTACCGTTCCAATGTTCGGCTCGACGGCGCGGACAACGTGTATGTCCGCCGGCGCGTTCTGGAGCACATTAACTATCTTTTGACCCCACCAACCCATCCCGATAAGAGCAATCCCGACGGGCCTTGTCATTTATACTTCTCCACTCGCCATGACCGAAACGCACGCGACTTCCCTTTCGCCGTACGCAACGCGACGCCGTCAGTTGGTGACAATAAGTAGGGAAGTTTGCGGCTTGGCGCCGCGGCGAGAGTCACCCATTGCATTCCTCCCAACCTAGACGGA
>JAYTRP010000483.1:0-3829 GCA_043746145.1 Hyphomicrobiales bacterium
CGTTGATCGCTCACGAACTTGTTACCAATCGGTTGCTTGGCGTTTTGAGAGAACCAGATCGAATACGTCTAGCTTCCCAGATGTATGGGTTTGACCTTCAGGCGGGCTTCATCCTGCAGGCGGCCGGCGAGATTGTGGAGCACACTTGGTTTCCCTGCGGCGCTGCGATTGCGAGCTTTTGCATCGAGTCCGATGCGGGGGAATGCGTCGAAGTCGCAATGGTCGGCCGGGAGGGTGCGGTAGGCGGAATCGTGTCAAACGGAGACACGCCTGCATTCGCCACCGCGAAGGTGCGCGCGTCCGGGCGTTTCCTGCGCATTCGAACGACCGCACTCGAGGCGGCGAAGCTTGATTCGATTGCATTGCGGCATTGGTTTGCGCGTTATTCGGATTGCTTGCTGGCGCTGGTATTCCAGACTGCGGCTTGCAACGCCCGGCATTCTATCCTGCAGCGCGCGAGTCGTTGGATGCTCGCCGCAGCCGAGCGCACACAATCTCCCCACCTCGCCATGACACAGGAAGAACTTGCCGAATTGCTCGGTGTGGGCCGGACTTATATCAACCGAACGTTCGCCCATTTGCGTCAGCATGGGCTGATCGAGACCAAGCGAGGCCAGATTTTCATCGTCGACGAAAAGGCTCTGCGCTTGCTGAGCTGCTCATGCACAGCGATCGTGCAAGACCATTTCCAGGCTGTGCTCGAGGGCAGTTACTGACGCGCGCACGCCCGAGCGCGCCTTAAGCCGGGAAATTGGGCAGGCGCCTCGATTGACAGCAAAAGCGTGGCGAGGCACACCAAATTGGAGTGTCACGCTCGTTGTTGTTTGAGCCGAGCCGCCGGAGTTGCATGAAGCTCGAAGAATCGAAACTGGCGGACGAGGACGGCTATCAGGGCCGAGGTCACAACGGCCCGAACCGCCGCTCCCCACGACTGCGGCAGCGCGTCGCCTGGATGTATTACGTCGAGGACATGACGCAGAGCGCGATCGCGGATGCGCTCGGAATCGGGCGCATCACCGTGGTGCGGCTTCTCTCCGAAGCGCGCGCGATGAACGAAGTGCGCATCTCGCTAAGTCGCGAGGTCACCGGCGTATCGCGGCTCGAGATCGAATTGCAGAAGGCCTACGGGATTCCCGAGGTGATCGTCGCGCCGCTTTCCAGCCCAAGCGCCGACCCGCGCCCCGCAGTCGCGGCGGCGGCGGGCGAGTATGTATCGGACATGTTGCGACCCGACATGAAGGTCGGCCTCGGTTGGGGACAGACGCTCAACAAGGCGCTAGGCCATATCAAGGAACGTTCGGCGCCGCGCCTCTCCGTGGTGTCGCTGCTGGGGGGCATCGTTCGCGCTCGCGCCGCCAATCCCAGCGAATTCGCTTGGCAATTCTCGCGGATTTTCATGGCCGAATGTTACCTGCTCGCCGCGCCGGCGATCGTCGACAGCGCGGCGACGAAGCGCACCCTAATTGAGCGCTGCGGATTGAAGGAAGTGTTCGATTTCGCCCGTTCGCTCGATACTGTCGTCGTCAGCATGGGTTCGCTCGCGCCCAACTCGACGACCAACTTCTACAATGCCGTGACGGAGGGCGAGCGCGACGAACTGCGCGAACTCGGCGCGGTTGGCGATCTCCTCTATAATTTTTTCGATATCGAGGGCCGTCTGGTGGACCACCCGCTCAACGAGCGCTCGATGTCGATTCCGATCTCGAGCCTGCAGGCCGCGCCGATCCGCGTGCTAATCGCGGGCGGCCTCGACAAGGTCGAAGCCTTCCAGGGCGCCTTTAAACTGCTGCAGCCGACGGTCGCAGTGACGGACGAGGCGACCGCTGAAGCGCTGCTAGCAGCGGCAAAGCCACGCCCGCGGGATTAGCGCCCCAGGCTCCAATTACCACTTGAGCCAGCGCGCGCCCGCCAAAGCCCCTGCCCCCGCCACGATTCCGGTCGCAATCGGGTACCAGGTGATGACGAACAATGGCGAATCGTCGGTGCAGTTGGTGGCGTAGATCGTCGCGGCGACCCCCGCCGCCGCTGCTCCCGCGAGCGCGCCGGTCAGGGCTGGACGCTGCGGCGCGCCCTCACGCAGCGCAACGATCAGCGCAGCAAGCGGAGGAAGCGAAAACACAGGGATGAGCGAGAGGCAATGATACCAGTTGCGTCCAACCAGCTTCGCGCCCCATTGCGCGCTGGGCACAGTCGAAAGCTCGATCGCGACCGCGATAAGCAGGATAACGACGGGCGCGGCAAGCCAGGCCAGCATGCTTCCCGGCGCAACATCCGGTCGCGACAGGCGTAGGCACAAGAAGAACGCCGGCGCCAATAGCGCTGTTGTATCAAGGAATTTAAGATCGAAACGGATCGTGTGCATCGCGCCCATTACGTCGGGACGCGGACCAAAGACGGTCATGAACACGGCGAGGCTTGTCAATGCGCCGATCGCTAGCGCGAAAGCGACGCGGCGGTTGAGCGTCGGTCCGCGTCGCTCCGCATCGACCGCAAGCGCTGCAATGAGATCGGGAGTTCTCATTCTGTCGCCGCCTTCCACGCGCCCGCAAGCGACTTCAAGGCGCGATGCAGGGCGACGCGCACAGCAACCTCCGTCATTTTCAGTTTTGTCGCCGTTGCCGCGATCGACTGTCCGTCGAGCGAAATCGAGCGCACGATGTCGCGTGCTCGCGGCGACAATGGCTTCATCAATCGCTCTACATCCGAGCGCGCATGCGGGTCTTCGGCTTCAGGGGCCGCAAGCACCGCCTCGAAATCCTCGATCGGCTCGAATCGGCGCCGGCCCCGACGGCGCAACGCGTCGATCAGCTTATGGCGCGCGACAGCGTTGATCCAGGGTATCAGCCTCTGGCTGCTGTCCCAGGTCTGCCGCTTTAGATGAATCGCCAACAAAGTTTCCTGCACGACGTCCTCGACATCACCGTCACCTAGACGCGCTCGCGAAAACGCTCCGCGCGCCATCGGCCGCACCACCCGACTGATTTCTTCGAGTAAACGCCGATAAGACGCCTCGTCGCCCGCCAGCGCATTGCGCATCAGGGCAGCCCAGGCTTCCTCCCGTTTCTCTTGAGACAGTGGAGCCATCATTCCTTCGAATCGCTGCGGCTGTTGTTACAAAAGGCGGATCAAAAAGATCGCCCGGCTCGACGCGCCAGCCTTTAACATGGGCCGCGCCTCTCGCGAAGACGGGCGAAATTCCAGGATGAACGGCAGAACTTTCAGAGGCGAACGGCAGGACTTCCAAGGCGAACGGCAGGACTTCCAAGGCGAACGGTAAACGCCTAACCCGGCCCCATCTCCCGAACGACCCGCGCCATCGCCCGCGCAGCCTCCGAGTCCTCTGCGTCCAGTCCCGCGATCACGCCGGCGCGATCCGCCGTGTTGCGGTTTTGGCTGACCTTCCACTTGCCCTTGATGTCGATGATTTCGATCTCGACGCCAACAATCGCGCGCATCTGCTGGGCGACAAAATCCTCCGGCGCGTCGCCGACCGCCCAAGGCTCCGCTCGCAATTCTTCGCGACCGAGCGTGAGTTGTTCGATCTGTTCGCGCAACCAAGGCGCGTCCTCGATCACGCGCGGCGCGCCCCGAGCCTGCACCATCACATAGTTCCAAGTCGGCACGACTTTGCCGGTCTCGCGCTTGGTCTCATACCAAGATGGGGTGATGTAGTGATCGGCGCCCTGGAACACGACCAGCGCCTCGGCCGCAGCTTCAAGATCACGCCATTGCGGATTGGCGCGCGCGACATGCGCCCGCAGCGTTCCGAGCTTCGAGGCCTCGGGAAAAACAAGGAACGGAATTGAGTTGGCGAGCAGGCCGCTGGGCC
>JAYTRP010000484.1:0-11713 GCA_043746145.1 Hyphomicrobiales bacterium
TCCATCAGCGCTTCGATCTCGTGCGGCTTGGCGTTGCCGATGATGATCAACCGGCAATAATCGCAGATGAAGGTGACGAGATCGCCGTTGGCGAGCAGCTTGGGAAAGTTCTTGAAGATTTCGGACTCTTTGGGGCTGTCGAAGTGACTTTCGACTTCGCTTCGCGACTTGGAGCGCAATTCGCGCATCAGGGCGTGCAGCACGCTGAGCACGTCGAGGAAATCGCGGGGTTTTGGCACCTTATCGGAGACCGCCTCCACGAACGCCTTGCCGCAATCCTTGATGGTGGCGAACGTGTTGGCGACAATGAAGACGCCAAGCGAGGAGCCGCAGATGATGAGGAACTCGAAGGGTTGAACCAGCACTTCGAGATGGCCGCCAAGCGCGGAATAGCCGCCGATGATACTGCCGAACGCGATGATGATTCCGATTGCAAAATTCACGCGCCGTCCCCTTTGCAGATGGCGACAAACTGAGCGGGAAATCTTGCGTGGGACTGATTTGGGCGCGTCAGCCTCGTGCAAGTCGTGCGCGACAAAGTGCGGATCACCAGGGCCGCGACGGCCCTCGATAAGTCGGTTCGGCGCGCATGCAAAATGGACTGTCGGTTTCCCTGTCCGCCCAGGTCTCGCTCGAGCGTAGGCTGGAGACGATCGCGGCGAATGTGGCCAATGCCAACACGCCCGGCTATCGCGCCGACGGCGTGACCTTCGCACAGGAGGTCGCCAAGGCCGGCGACAATCGCATCGCCTTCGTCTCACAGGGCGAGGGTTACATATCACGGGCCTCCGGGGCGATGATCCAGACCGGGAATCCGCTCGACACGGCTGTGCAGGGAGAGGGCTGGTTCGCCGTACAATCGAATGCTCAGACCATCTACACCCGCGACGGCCGTATGCAGATGCAAGAGACGGGCGCGCTGACGTCGATAACCGGGGCGCCAATGCTCGACGCGGGCGGCGCGCCGATCCAACTCGATCCGGCTGCAGGCGCCCCGACAATTTCGCACGACGGCATGATTACCCAGGGCGGTCGCCAAGTCGCGGCCATCGGCCTGTTCGAACTCGATCCGGATGCGCGGCTGACTCGGGCAGGGAACTCCGGCTTCACCTCCGATAAGCCCGCGCAGCCGGTGCTCGACTTCAACGCCAACAGCGTCGTGCAAGGCTCGGTCGAAGGCGCCAACATAGATCCCATCCGCGAGATGACCAAACTCATCGAAGTGACGCGCACCTTCGATGGCGTCACGAATGAAATGACGCAAACCGAGAGCTCGCTGCAGGACGCGATCAAGACGCTCGGCGGGGCGGCATGACGGGCCCGGTCGCCGAGCGCACCGGCGCGAAGGCGACTTCGCGGACCCCCAACGCACTCGACGATTTGGAAGCCGCTCTCGCGCGGGGTTCGCGGATGCTGCCGCGGTCGAGCGTCAGTGGCGTAGTCACCGAGATTGCGACGTCGCATTATCGCGTTGCGGGGCTTTCGCGCTTCGTGCGCATGGGTGAAATCGTCCGAATCGGAAACGGCGATCGCGCGCAGATCGGCGAGGTCGTACGGATCGACGATTCGGCGATTACGTTGAAGCCGTTCGACGCGCGCTGCGACACCGTGATTGGCGCCCGCGCCTATCGCGCTGAGAGTTTATCCCTGTGGCCGGACGAAAGCTGGAAGGGTCGCGTGATTGACGCGCTGGGCCGCCCGCTCGACGACAAGGGCGAATTGCGCATCGGCGATCGGTCAATGCCGCTGGACGCCGAGCCGCCGCCGGCGTTGCGCCGGGCACGGGTGCGCGATCCAATCAAGACCGGCATCAAGGTAATTGATCTGTTCACGCCGCTGTGTGCGGGTCAACGGATCGGCGTGTTCGCCGGCTCTGGCGTCGGCAAGTCGTCGCTGTTGGCGATGCTCGCGCGGGCTCCTGACTTCGGGGTCGTCGTAATCGCGCTGGTTGGAGAGCGCGGACGCGAAGTGCGCGAATTTCTCGACGATACGCTGGGAGAGAACCGCGAGCATGCCGTCGCCATCGTTTCCACTGGCGACGAGAGCCCGATGATGCGCCGGCTCGCGCCAAAGACCGCCATGACGGTCGCCGAATATTTTCGCGATCGCGGCCAGTCGGTGCTGCTGATCGTCGACTCCGTCACCCGCTTTGCGCATGCCGCGCGTGATGTCGCACTAGCGGCAGGCGAACCGGCGGTGGCGCGGGGCTACGCTCCCAGCGTGTTCAGCGAGCTGCCCCGCCTGCTGGAGCGCGCCGGGCCAGGGCTCGAAGGCTCCGGTTCGATCACCGGCGTCTTCTCTGTGCTGGTTGACGGCGACGACCACAACGATCCCGTCGCCGACAATATCCGCGGCACTCTCGACGGGCACATCGTGCTCGACCGGGCGATCGCGGACCAGGGCCGCTATCCCGCCGTCAACGTGCTGGCATCGATATCCCGCATCACGCAGCCCCAATGGACGCCAGAACAGCGTGCGCTCGTTTCGCGTCTGCGAGCGATGATCGCAAGATTTGAGGAAACCCGCGAACTCCGGCTGATGGGCGGCTACACCGCTGGCGCGGACCCCGTTCTCGATCAGGCGATCCGCACCGTTCCGCGCATCTACGAAGCCATGACGCAAGGCGTTATGTCGGCCCTCAGCGACGATCCCTTCATCGACCTCGCCGCGTCGTTGCGCGCCGCCAATAAGCCGGAGGAAGCTGCTCTTGGGTAGATTCAAACCTCTGCACAAGGCATTCCTGGCAACTTTGAACGCCATCGCCGCCGCTCGGGCGATTGATCTGGCGCTTGTCGGCTCCTCGATCGGAGCGGCAGTTGGTACGGTCGCGTTCGCTGGCTATATGGTGGCGCGCGGCGATCACGCCCCAAGAATCAACGGCATTGAATATCTCGCGATTTTCGGCAAGCCGAGCGCCGGCCACGGCGTGGACCCGGACGCGAACGGCATCGACATGGCGCCGATTGGCGCGGTCGCGCCAAGCAACCCAATTGCCACGAGCGGCTATTCGCTCGTCGCCGCGCAGGCCGATCTCGCCTGGCTGCGAGAGGGCAGTCGGATTTTTGCCGTTAAGCCTGGTCAGTCCGTGCCTCGCCTTGGCCTCATCGCCTCGATCGCGAAGAGCAAAGACCGTTGGACGCTACTCGACGCGGCAGGAGTGCCGCTAATCCTCGGCGCGCGCGTCGAGCTTTCCACGACAGCGTCTAGCCCATTTGCACGCCCGATGATCTTCGGCGAGCGTAAGTAAACTATTCCTAGCATTTTCGGCGCGCGAGATGGGCGAGTGCGCGATCGAGCAACATGTTGGCGGTTGCAACGCGCTGGTGTGCGATCTCGAGCGATATGTCGCCGCGGCGGTCTGGATGATTCTCCCACATGAATTTGCGTCGTGCGCGGTTGAGATCGTCAGCGGTGTTCAAGTGCGACAGGCCCAATTCCTCAAAAATCGCCGTAGGTCCCAGATTTGGCGCCGCGCGAGGGCTTGGCAGAGGCGGCTCGGGTTCAGGCTCCGCCTCGGGAACCCAATCTTCCGCACGATCCCACAAGTAATGTGAGCCTGCCGTCAGCGCCGAATGGAGCGCGAAAGGCGGGGCGAGCGCGCCGTACGGAACGTAAAGCGGCGCTTCGTTCGCTACGTTGGGGTCGTCGGCTTCTTCAAGCCCGTCTAGCGTCTCCTGGAAGGAATACGGCATCGCGCGAAGTCTCTCAACGATGTCGAAGAAAACGCGTCGAGGCTCCAGGAGAAAAGCCGGAAATGATATCCGTCGAGAGCGTGGTTTGCGCGCTAGCGATCATGGCGTGAGGCCGACCTCGTCACTCGCCGCGCGCGAACATCATGATGGTGTCCCGCCATCCGGACGCGGGACGGCTGCTTTGCGCTTTGATCGCCCAATTCATTCGGGTGCGCGCGTAGGGTAGCGGAGTTCCGTTACCTCGCGGTTACCCGATCGCACATTTCAGACGCGGGCGTTGGCGCCGTGGGCGGAATCGGTTAGCAAGGTTGACGTTGAGGCAGCGTGCTTTACCGCGTGTTTACCTTGCGTTAACCTATTGTTCAGTATCAATGTTACGAGGTTAACGCTTGGGCTCCCGAATGCGCGCTCTACCTATTGATGTCGTACGCGCATTCGTCGCCGTGGTCGACAATCGCGGATTTACTCGTGCGGCCGAAGAACTTGGCCGTTCGCAGCCGACCGTCAGCTTGCAGATCAAGCGGCTCGAGGAGTTGGCGGGCTCGTCCGTATTCGAGAACAGCTCGCGCCTCACGCTAACCGCCTGCGGCCACACGTGCCTTAATTACGGGCGCCGGCTGCTGGCGTTGCACGATGACATGCTCGAAGCGATGCGTCGCCAAAACTCCAGCGTGGACGCGGTCCGCCTCGGCATGCCCAACGAATTCGCCTCGCTGCTGGTGCCAAGCCTTGCCGATCTTGCCCGGAGCGACGGACCCTCGTTCAATTTCGAATTCACCTGCGAAATGTCGGAGACGTTGCTCGACCGGCTGCGCGCGCATCAACTTGACGTCGCGCTTGCTATGACCTCCGCCGAAGATGCGCGGGATGCCGTTGCGCATTGGCAGATGCCGATGAGCTGGGTCGCCGCTCCGAACTACCGTGTGCCCGCCAACGGGCCAATCCGCCTGATCACGCCCCCTGAGGGCTCGCTGTTCTACAATATCGCGGCCGGCGCGCTGCAGCAGGCCGGGCGCAAATTTGAGGTCGTGTGCAAGAGCGCGAATCACGACGTGCTGCGCAGTGCGGTCGATGCGGGTTACGGCGTTTCGGCCGTTCCAACTGGCCTTGCTCCCAAGGGTGCGCGTCTATTGCCGCAGAACGCAATGACCTCGTTGCCGGAGGTTACGCTCGGCCTGTTCGCGCTCGACGGGGCAGGCTCAGCGGCGCGCGAACCATTGCTCGCCCATATGATCGACCTGCTTGCCGCCTCGCCGGCGCTCGGAACGGCCTGATCAGCGGCAGAACGCACGCGCGTTCGGCGTCCACGCGCCCACTCCACTCATCACCATGCGCGCGATCACCGAACATACGTAAGTACGCTGTCCCTGCGGATTGTTCGGTCCCGAATTGTAGCGCGCGACCGCCATCGTCCATGAGCCCTGCTCGGCCCGCAGCGTCTTTAAAAAAGCGGCGGCATAGTCGACGTTGCGCGCGGGATCGAACATCTCACTTACCGAACGGAAGCGCGAGGCATGGAAGTGGTGATTGATCTGCATGCAGCCAATGTCGATAAATCGCGCGCCGCGCTCCGTCGCTTCCTGAAACCGTCTGAGCGCCTCGACGAGTGTGTCGGAATAAACGGCGTGACCGTCGACGTTCATGTCGTAAGGGCTGAGCGAACCGCCTCGGCCCGATTCGGTAAGGCCAACCGAGTAGAGAATATTGAGCGGAATGTCGTTGCTCTGCGCTGCACGCGCCATCTCGCGCTCGCAGGACTGTTCTGCAGCCGCAGCGAAGTTAGACCAGATAACCGTCGAGAGCGCCGCGACCGCCAGCAAGACCGCCAGAAGCGTCACCGATAGGCGGCGAGACCTTGCGCCGCGGCGCATCGCCATCGCTACGACTCGAATTGGCCGATTCATGGGAAGAACCGCTGCTGCTGAATTCGGCGCCATTCTGGCTCCCTGCTTCTGTCGCCGCACTCTGCGGCCTGATGACGATTTCATCGATTTTCTGTTGGCCCGCGCCCAGGCGCTCGGCGATAGCGTCGCGCTCCTCTGAAATCGCCGCCAACGTCGAGGGATTTGCTACGCCAATCGTGACCGAGAGTTTGCCGTCGGTGAGCCTCAACTTGAGCGAAAGCGTCCCAAGGTCGCCCGGCTCGAGCAAAATTTGCAGCTCCTTCACCGCCTGTGGCGCCTTGGGCGACGCCGTAGTCGCGCTTGCTCCGCTCGACGCGCTCGGAGCGGCAAGTGTCATCGCTTGATCGGCGACGAACGCAGGTAAGTCGAAGAGCGAAACCGTGATGTTGGGCGTCGAGGGGGGCGCTGCGGCAGCGGACGTCGCCGCAGCAGCAACCACCGAGTCTAGCGTCAATGCAGGCGCGGTTTCGTTCGATGTGCGGCTGGCGCTGGAGCGCTGCGTGAGAGTGGACGCGCCTACCACAGGCCGCTCTAGGGCGGAGCCCGGATGAGCGAGCGCGAGAGAGCGGCTGACAGCCGCCGAGGGACTCTGCTCTTTCGCATGTGCGGCAGGGACGGTGGGCTTCGACGTAGCGGGCGGCAGGCTCGGCGTCGCAACCATCGGCCTTTCGGCGACTGCGGTCGGAACTGGAGATTTAACCGTCAAAACCGAGGCCGAAACACTAGCGGAAGCCTGGGCGGTCGGAGGTTGCAACGCCGCAGTAGCAGAAGTGGCGGTTGTGGTCGTAGCCGGAGCCCGCGTTTCGTCTGTAGCGACTGCGCTCTTGGATAAAAGCGTCCAGGCGGCGTCGGCGCGCAAGGGCGTCGCGCCGGATCGGGCGGGCGCAGCGTCGGCCACAGCCAGATGGGTCTTCATCTCGAAGCTTTGCAAGCCGAGACCCGCGTCCGACGAGAGGAGGGTTTTCAGCGGAGTCGCCCCGGATACGTCCCAGGCGCCAGCATTCATCGGCGAAGTCGGCTGGCCCGCCAAAGCTTCGGTCTCCGCCCCGCCCGCGCTGGAGACAGGCGCGGCTCCAGACAGGCTCGCTGGGGAGGTCAAAGAAAGCGCGGATTGTATCGCGGCGGAAATCAAGGCGGCGCTGGGCGAAAGAACCTTGTCTGCGGTGCGGCTGGTTGCGGTCCCCGACGCTTGTGGCTTTGAACTCGATGCAAGACTCGCGCCCGGCGACCCGAGATAGCTCAGTGCGGCCAGCGCAGCCTGTAGACTCGGCAAATCCGTTGCACCGCCGGTGAGGTCGGCGCGCTTTCGCAACCCCGCGGTCTCTGCGTAGGCTTCTGCGTTCGGGGAAGACCCCGGTGCCATTCCTCCCGCGTTCCGATCCGCCGTTCCCGCGTGCAAGAGCACATCGCCGAGCACCACCTCGAAACCCGTATCCGTCGGCCCGGCCTCGCCAGAGCCAATGGCCGGCGCCGCCAGCGACGCGGCGGCGTTCGGCATTGCGTACACGGCAATGGCGCTCATTGAGACGTTTCCTTGGCCGGTATTTCAATTGCCGGCTTTTCGTTCGCCCCGATCATTCCGGCTACGCTGATCGCCGCGTGCGCGCGACGAACAGTGGCGACGGGGCCGCTCACTTCCTTAGCCAACAAGCCGGGCGTGCGCGCGGCGGCGATCGTCTCTTCGCGTCCTGCTTCGGCGTAGGCGGACGAAGCGGGAGGATCGTAGACGTGCGCAGCCGCATATACGGCGGCATCGAACAGGACTTGATCGGCGCGGGGAAGTTTGGCGCGATCGAGACCACGCAGGATCGTCATGCCGGCGCCGCGCTCCATCTGAACAAAGCGCGACGCAACATCATACAGTTTTGCGCGATTCTCATCCGCCGACCCCGCCACGGAGAGCGAAGCGGCTTCCTGCGCGGCCGCTGCGGCGGCGGCGTAATGTCCAGCAATCGTCAGCTCTCGCGCGATGCTGAGAAGGAAATAACGGCGCTGTTCTGGTTGCGACTGGGAGAGCAGAGCCGAAAACTTCTTCAAATTTGCAACGCTGTCGCAAAGGTCCTGACGCACCGCGGCGGCGGCCAAGCCCTCGACGAAATTCTCAGCGTAGATCGAATGACCGAAACGCTCGACATACTGGCGCGCAAGCAACGTCACACGATCTGAGTCGTGCAGATCAGCGACAAGCAAGATCTGGCGGCGCAGCGACGCCTCCTCGATCAAGCCGCCCGGCGCCAGCAGCCGCGCCAAATCAAGAAGCGCGAGCGCGCGCTTGCTGTCGCGCGTGGTGACGAGCACCGACTGGGCGTAGGCTAGCTGGCTCGCTAGTTTCAGGCTTTGCGTCTTTGCGTCGATTTCGAGCAGCGCGTCGGCGTCGCTCGACTTGCCCGCGGCATAGCCGAGCGCGCCCCGCAATAGCGCCTCTTCCGGCTTTGGTAGATCGTTGCGGTCGAGCGCCTTGGCGACGTCGCGCGGATGACCGCCACTCAGCAGATAAACGGCGATCGCGTCAGTCTCGCTTTTCTGCTTGAAGATCTCTGGCTTGGCCGCGCCGATCGCGGCGCCGATTGCGCGCAAACGCTCCTGCTGACGCGGGTAGGCCGTCTTGTCGCCGACCGCCATTTTGGCCTGCAGTCGTTGCAATTCGTCGACCATGTCTGAGATCGTGCGATCTGGTTCCTGGGCGAAAGCCACGGCGCTGGCCAGCAGCAATATCGCAAACGCCGCCAGCATCCGACGCCGCCGGCTCAAAGCTTGGGCTCGCGCAGCAGGATTTCCAGCCGGCGGTTCTCCGCCGCCAGCGGGTGCGCAGCGTCGTGCAGTGCGCGGTCGGCGTAGCCCTCGACGCGCCCCACCCTGCCCTCGGGCAGACCTCCACGCACAAGCATGTAGTAGGCCATCTGCGCGCGCGCTGACGATAGCCGCCAATTATCGTAACCGCCGGCTTTGTAGGGACGCGCGTCGGTATGGCCGCGCAGCACGATCTGGCCCGGCCGGCCCTTGAGCGCCTGCGCGACCGATTCCATGGCGTGAATGAGTTCGGCGCGAGGCTCGGCCGAGCCGACCGCGAACATGCTGAAGTTCAGCTTATCGGTAAGGCTGATGAGCACCCCGTCATCGGTCATTCGCACATCGAGCGATGGCCCGAGGGCCGACCTCGTCGCCCCGCCGAGCTTCTGCTGCAATTCCTTCAACAACCTGGCCGCGCCGTCTGTCTTGCTTGCGCCGTCGCCGTGGACCGGGCTTTCCTTTGCAACCGCATCGGAGCCAGATTTTTCCGACGCGAGCGTTTCCACTCCCGCCTTGTTGCGTTCGAGGTCGGGGCCATCCTTCGTCTCCAAACCAGGAGGCTTTTCCGCATCGAGCGAAACGGGATCGTCCGGCGAACCCGGACCGATAGGCTTGAAAGGATCGCGAAAGGCGTCGACGGTAAGTGCGCCCGGCTCGTGCTGCGCATCCTTGTCGTTGACGATGCGGTCAAGCGACTGGAACGGCGCCTCGAAAAGCTGGGCGTCGGAAATGCTCGGATCCGTATCGGCGACCGCAACGCTGGACGATTTTGGCGATTTCGGCTTGTCGGCGTTGCCTGCTTTTTCCTTCTCGGACTTTTGTTTGTTCTTGTCTTCCGAAGGCTTGGATTCCGCCTTCCCGTCCTTCGATGTGTCTGTTTGATCGGCTTTGGCGTCGCTGATCTCGTCCGGTGGCGCGATTGTGCCATGCAGCCCCTTCTTCGCGCGCGAGGGATTCTCAAGCTTTACGGGGTTGAAGTAGCGCGCAATGACCGTCTTTGTGTCCTTGTCGGACGCATTGATGATCCAGAGCACCAGGAAAAACGCCATCATCGCCGTCATGAAATCGGCGAAGGCGATTTTCCAGGCGCCGCCATGATGGCCACCGCCATGTCCCCCCTTGCGCTTGATAAAGATAATTTCGGGATGATGGTCCGCCACGAGATTAGCGCCCTCCCACCAGCGAATCGATCAGTTTCTCCCAGGCGCCGAGCTCCGATCGGATCTCGGTGGATTGCGCCGAAACCATAATCTCGACGCCGCCCTCCTCGACATATTCTGCATCGACGGCGAGCGACTCAATGCGCGCTTTAAGCACTGATAGCAGGCGCTCCGGCCCGCGCACGCGCAGAAGCCCGATGCCGCCCGCGCGGCTCAGACGCGCCACATTCTCAGTCAGTTCTTCGACGATTTGGTTCGACACGGCCTTGGCGACAAGCGGCTTGAGGATGCGCGCGACGGCCTCCGCGATACAACGCTCGATCTCGGCGAAGCTGCTTGCGATCGTGTCGGAGAGTTTTGCATATTCGTTCATCTGAAAATCGAGCCGCTCAACCACGGCTCGCTTTTGATAGTCGGCGCGTTCCAACGCGCGCGCTGTCGAAGCTTCCGCTTTGCCGGCGTCGAGCCCCTCCTGAACGCCGCGATGATAGGCTTCGGATAGTTGCTCTTCAATATCTGACTCTGGCGCCGGCTCCGGTTCCGACCTTGCTCTGAAAGGCGAGGCGGCGCGTCTAACAGGCTCTTGATCTCCGATTGGACGCACGAGCCTCGTCGGTTCTGCGGCGCGCTGCACGACCGCCGCGCCGAGCCCCGAGCGCCGGAACCCTTGCTCTGGCTCTGGTTCGGCGGCGGCCATTGGCCGGGGCTTGAACGGCGACGAATCGCGGCGTGCGGCTGACCAGTCCTGCGCCGCAGTGGCGCGCGCCTTCTGCTCGAGATACTGGGCCATCGGAATCGCTTTCATCCGCTTGTTCCCTGGTTGATCCATTGCTTAAGGATTTGCGCGGCGTGCTCTTCGTCGAATGCGATGAGCTTATGAAGGCGCTGTTGCGGACCTTTCTCACGCCGCTCTTTAAGCGAATCGAGAAAGGAATCGCGGTTCTCATTAGAGTTAAGCAGCAAGCTTTCGTGGGCGCGCGGAAGTTCGTCGCCGAAAGCGCCGCGCGTCTCAAAACCCGGCCCCTCAAGCGCTACGCGAGGCGCCTCCTCGGTCAATTCCGAAGCGGCCGTCGGGGCAAGCAGCGCCGTGACGAGCGGCCGCACACCAAAGGCGATCAACAGGCCGCCGACGATCAGGACCGCGAAGGCGCCAACCAGGGCGCCGGTTTGACGCTCCAGGATCTCAAGCAACGAGGGGCCACTGACCGGCTCGAGCTCTTTGGCCGAATCAGTAAAATCGACCACCGAAATCTTGACGAAATCGCCGCGATCCCTTTGCAGGCCCGCCGCGGAAATTACGAGTTGTTCGATCTCTTTGACCTGCGCGTCGATCGCTTCCTGGCCCGCCTTGTCGCCGAGGCTCGCGACCAGCGCGGCGCGGTTGATCAACACCGCGACCGAGAGACCTTTGACGACGAAGCCCTCGCTCGTGGTCGAGATCGACTTCGACGAGATCTCGTAATTAGTCAGCTCCTCTTTCTTCTCCGTCGCATCCTGCGATTGTTTCGCGTCGGTTGACGCATTTTTCGCTTGCGGGAGATTGGACTGGACGCCGACAGGGCTCGCCCCGGCGTTGTTCTGCGAATTCTGCTTCTCCTTGGTGACGCGTACGCTGCGTTCAGCGCGCCCGTCAGGATTGTAGAGCGTCTCGTTAGTTTGCATCTTGTCGGCGTTGAGACGCGCGGCGACGCTGACCTGGAAATTACGCACGTTGAGATAAGGAGCGAGCGTTCTGACGATGGCGTCGCGGACATCGCGCGAGACATTCTTTTGCAGCGCGAGCAGATTGTTTGGCGCTGACTCCATTGAGTCCGAGCCGCTGGCGAGCAACTGCCCGTCAACGTTCAGCACCGTAACTTCATCAGTCTTCATGCCTGGCACCGCCGCTGCGACGAGATGCCGAATCGCCTCGCCGAGCGCGCGATCGTCGGCGCCGTCGGTGCGAATGATCACGGACGCGGACGGCGGCTGGCGCTCACGGCGGAAAGAGCCCTCATCGCCCAGGACAATGTGAGCGCGCGCGGCCTTTACCCCGCGCATCATCTGAATCGTGCGTGCAAGTTCACCCTCGATCGCCCTCACCCGCGTCACTTCCTGCATGAACGAGGTAAGGCCGAGCGAACCGAGTTTGTCGTAGAGCTCGTTGCCGATGCTGCCGCTGTGCGGC
>JAYTRP010000485.1:0-3817 GCA_043746145.1 Hyphomicrobiales bacterium
TCGACAAAGCCCGAGGCGCGGGACGCCCGCCAAAGCACGCGACAATCAAAGCTTCGTCCTGATTGTCGCGCCGCGACAAATAGATCCCGGCGCGTCAAAATACCCCTTGCAATCTTGTCGCGCCGCGACAATCATCACTCCGCCGCGACCGCAAATATGGCCATCTTGATCGCCGCAAATCTCTCATCCAGATTGTCGCGCTACAGAAGAGCAAGCTCGCCGACGCAATCCGATACGCGCTCGCCCGTTGGGAGGGCCTTTGCCGCTTCCTCGCAGACGGCCGCATAGAAATCGACTCCAACACGGTCGAGCGTTCAATCAGGCCGCTTGCTCTTAATCGCAAGAATGCACTCTTCGTCCGCTCCGACGGCGGCGGCGACAACTGGGCCGTAATCGCCACCCTTATCGAGAACTGCAAGCTGAGCGGCGTCGAACCCCACGCCTATCTCGCCGACGTGCTGACCAAGATCGTCAAAAGCCACCTCAACAGCGCCATCGACGAGCTGCTCCCCTGGGCCAACGCCGCCGCCGAGCCGCTCAAGGCCGTGGCATGAGAACATCGCTTTGTCCTCGGGCGCCGGCGCTTGCAGGATCGCTGTCGGCTCCTTGAAGGCGTACTTCGGCCGGATCGTCACGATGTGGGCTTCTCCGAGCCTTGAGCGGGCTCTCGCTCAGTCTGCTACTCAAACTCCGCGTTGAGCTCGACTGCTTTTATGACGGGTTCCTTTCATCTTCCTACCAGAAAAGACTGGCCCTCTTCTTGGAACCGAGCATTGGTGTGCACGGCGCGCCATTTAATTGGCGCGAGGCCGCAGACCCCGCCCCGCTGATCGCTCCGATCCGGGGCTCGCGCTGGTGAGGGCCTGGACTGGCTGGGCCCTGACTAGAAGAAGGGTGCATCATATGCCGGTCAAGCTATCAAATAAAGAACTCGAGTTGATGAGCGCCGCCTCGCTGCGCGAGGATCGCAGCTTCGACCCGCCGAAAAGCATCGCGGAAAACGAGCTGCTTGAGATCGCAGCCAAGTTCGCGGCGGCGGGCCTTGTACGCGAGATCAAAGCGAAGACGGGCGCGCCGGTGTGGCACCGCGACGAGGACGCCGGAAAGTCTTTCGCACTCAAGCTGACGGCGGCCGGACAGAAGGTTGTCGCCGCCGAGGCCAACATGCGCCCCGACGTCGAAGACGTCGCCATCCAAGGCGCGCCCGATTCGGCGCCGAATGCGGAGGAAGGATTGAACACAATCGATGCCCTCGTTGAGCCTAACGCAGCGGCGTTTGAGATCGAGCCTGCCACGTCAGACCCGGCTCCGGATCCTTCCGCCGCGAACGCCCCGCGCGAAGGTACGAAGATCAGCATCGTACTGCGCCTACTCCAGCGGAACGAGGGGGCGACGCTCGACGAGGTCATCTCCGCCACGGGATGGCTGCCACACACCTCACGAGCCGCACTGACGGGGCTGCGCAAGCGCGGCTACGGGATCGAGCGACGGAGCCGACCGGAAGGCGGGAGCGCCTATGCAGTCAACGTCTCGCGTTAGGCGGAACCTCCATGAAAATGAGAGCCTTGCGACCGCTTCGGGTCGCAATGAAGCCGACCGCGGCGCATCCCGGGCCAACGGCTTCGGTCAAGGATGACCGCGACGCCGGGTTTCGTGAGGGGAATGTCGATCACGTCACGAGGGTTCAAATGGAGATCGAGGCGATGGAGCGCCTCGGTTTCGACGAACTCCGCTTGCAGTGGCGAAACCGATGGGGCCGGCTCCCACCGGCCCACATTCCCCGCGCGCTGCTCTTTCGGCTGATGGCCTATCGCGTTCAAGCCGGTGAGTTCGGCGATCTCGATCGGCAGACGGCGGCAGCTTTGGATAGGATGTCAAACCGACGCGCCGATGTCACGGCATCGAGGGTGACGACTGGTGCGGACTCTTGCCCCCCTTCCACATCGTCGCCGCAGCCGTCCCTCCCTTCAGTGCTTGCCACGCCCACAGCTCGGCGATCAGATCCCCCTCGGATTTTGAAGCCCGGCGCGGTGATGACACGCGAATGGCGCGGGCAGATCGAACGGGTGATGGTTCTGAAGGAAGGCTTCGCCTGGAATGGGAAGACCTTTGGCAGCCTTTCCAGCGCCGCCTTCGCCATCACCGGCGTGAAATGGAACGGCCACCGGTTCTTTTTTGGCGCCCGCGGCCGGGGCATGGGCGATGCGGGCGGGAAGGGTGACGGCGGCCGGGCGTCCAACGGTCCGGAACAAGCGGGGCTCAAGTCGCCTCGAAGGCTTGCATTGACCGACGAGGTCGCGCGATGAAACCGACGCCAACCAAAACCCAGCGTTGCGCGATCTACACCCGCGTATCGACGGATCAGGGCCTCGATCAGGAATTCAACTCCCTCGACGCCCAGCGCGAGGCGTCACAGGCTTTCGTGAAAAGCCAGGCCCACGAGGGCTGGAAGCTAAACCGCGACCGCTACGACGATGGCGGATTCTCCGGCGGCTCGACGGATCGGCCCGCTCTGCAAAGGCTGCTGGCGGACATCAAGGCACGCCGCATCGACACCGTCGTGGTCTACAAGGTCGATCGCCTCACCCGGTCGCTCGCCGACTTTGCCAAATTGGTCGAACTGTTCGACGAGCACGGGGTCTCCTTCGTTTCTGTGACGCAGTCCTTCAATACGACCACCAGCATGGGGCGATTGACGCTCAATGTACTCCTGTCCTTCGCCCAGTTCGAGCGCGAGGTCACGGGCGAACGCATCCGAGACAAAATTGCCGCGTCGAAGAAGAAGGGCATGTGGGTCGGCGGCGTCGTCCCCTTGGGATATGAGGTCAGGGACAAAAAGCTGATCGTCGATGAGGCCGAAGCGGCGACGGTTCGAATGATCTACGAGCGCTACCTCGCGCTGGGATCCTTGCCGGCGCTGCAGCGAGAGCTGCGAGCCAGAGGCGTCGTCACCCGAATACGTACCCAGGCCTCGGGAAAGACGATCGGGGGAACCCCTCTGACCAATGGCCCGCTCGCCCACATACTTCGCAACCGCATGTATCTGGGCGAGATCAACCATCGTGACCAGAGCTATGCCGGCGAGCATCATGCCATCCTCGATAAGTCGCTGTTTGATGCCGTCCAGGCGAAGCTCGACCAGAATTTTCGCACTCGGACTCTTACGAACGAGCGTTCGCAGGCTTTGCTGCTTGGCAAGATTTTCGACGATCGCGGCAACCGGATGACGCCTAGCTACGCGATCAAAAAGGGGGTTCGATATCGATACTACATCAGCTGTGTTCTGGCCCAGGGCCGCAGGGACGAAGCGGGCTCGGTGTCGCGCGTCGCGTCCATCGAGATCGACACCATCGTGGCCAACCTTCTGGCGAGCCATATGAAGGGAGGTGAGATTTTGGCCACATCCCAACACTTGGGAAATTCCAAGCAGTTTGATGGACTTTCCCTTTTGAATCCGATTCCTAACGATCGCTCGGTAGAGCTTCTCGCTGACCGAGCAGCAGTCGAGAAATACATCGAGCGCGTCGTCATCGGAAGTCGGTCAATCCAAATCGAATGGGTCGAAGAGCAAATGAAAGAAGGGATGCTGGAAGGCCCTCAAGCGAGTTCCATCGTCTCCCCCTGGCAACCCACAACGTTTCGACGCAAGCGCGAACTCATGCAGCCTGCCGATGGCGCGCGACCGATCCGCGTCGAAGCGCGCGACAAGCTCCTCGGCTACATCGCCAAGGCCAGGTATTGGCTAGACGAACTCCTGTCCGATTCGACGGCCAAGATCGAAACGATCGCTCTGCGCGAGGGCTTGCCGGAGCGATCG
>JAYTRP010000486.1:0-11684 GCA_043746145.1 Hyphomicrobiales bacterium
CTCAGCGCAATGGAAGCCCGGCGTAAGGGGCAAGGCGTACCCGATATCTACGTGTTCCGCCGACCGACGGCGCCTTTGGTCGGCCTCGATGCGGCCAATCGCGATGAAATCGAGTCGCAATGGCGGCGGCTCACACAGTTTTTCGAGAACTGGTTTCGCAATCGCAGCGGGGAGTTTCTAGCGGCGTTCCAGGAATTTTCCAGCACCGACGAATTCGCGGGCAAGATCGAAGACTGCTTGCGCCAATGGCTGACGCGGCGCGGTTTTCCCCCGAAGGTCGCAAATTGGGACCGGCGCCGATTGGGGTCTCCCTACCCCGGACTGATCGCTTTCGACGAGAGCCGCCAGTCGGTGTTCTTTGGCCGCTCGATCTTGATCGATCAGGCGTTGCGTCGTCTGCGCGAAGTCGAAGCGCCCGCGGAGGACGGCAAACGTTTTCCTTTTCTGCTGCTGATCGGCGCGAGCGGGTCCGGCAAATCGTCGCTCCTTCGCGCCGGTCTGATGCCAAAAGTGACGCTTCCCGGCATTCTTCCAGAGGTTGATCTCTGGAGGCGCGTGGTCACGATGCCGGGCCTCGATCCCTTCGCCAGTCTCGCCGAAAGCCTATTGGCGCCGGACGCTCTTGGGCCCGAACTGTCTGACGGGCCGTTCCGTTCGCGCGAACTGCTGGCCAAGCAACTGGGCGCAGACCCCGATATCGCGGTCGCGCCTTTGCGCGTGGCGCTCGATGCAGCCGCAGAGGAACGCCGAGTCGCCGCCGGATTTGCAGCGCCGCGTCCAGCACGCCTCTTTCTGGCGATCGATCAAGCCGAGCGGCTTTTGCTGGAAACGCCGCCGGAGGTGATGAACCGCTTCGCCACGCTGATCTCGAGCCTATGCCGGCAGCGTCTCGCGACCGTCGTGGTCGTCTTGCGCAGCGACGCCTATCCCCAATTTCAAGCGGTCGACGCGTTCGTGGAACTGCGCGCGGGCGGCGCTACGCTGGACGTCGTTCCCGCGACCTTCAGCGATCTCGAAGAAATGGCGACCCAGCCTGCGGCGTTATGTGACCCTCCGCTCGCGTTCGAGCGGCGCGACGGCCGCTCGCTTGCGACGGTGCTGGTCGCCGACGCGCAGGGGGGCGATGCGCTGCCGCTGCTACAGATGACGCTGGCCCGGCTGAGCGCGGCGGAAGCGGGACGCGGCGATGGCGTGCTTCGCTTTGCCGATTACGCGGGCCTGGGGGACGCGGTCAGCCGCACGGCGAACGAGGCCATGGCCGAGCTCGATCCTGCGGCGCGGGCGCAGCTTCCCAACCTGATTGCCGGTCTGGTGCGCGATTTCGCGACCGACCCGGTTAGCGGCAAGCCGATTCCAATCATCGGGGCGCTCGATCGGGCGCGTTTCGAGGTTGGGCGGCCGGAGCGCAAGGGGCTTGTCGAGGCTTTCGTCAAGCACCGGCTGTTGACCGCCGAGGGCGATTCCGCAAACCAGCGCGTGCGTCCAACGCATGAATCGCTGCTGCGCATCTGGCCTGAGGCGGTGGCGATTGTGGCCGAGACGGCGCAACTGATCCGCGCCCGTGCGGCGATAGAACCGATCGCGCGCGATTGGGCTGACGCCACTACCGACAAGAGCCGCCATCTCGAAGTCTCGCCTGCATTGCTCGAAGGCGCGGTCGCCTATGTGCAGCGCTTTGGCGACGACGTTTCGCCAACAACGCGGAATTTCGTGACCGAGGCGGCGGCAATGGCCGAGCAACGGCGCGGGCGCGAGCGCAAAGAGCAGGAGCAGCGCATCGCGGACGCCGAAGCGATCGCATTGGCCAATAAGAGAATTGCCCGAAGAACGGGCGTCGGACTCGCCGCCGCGCTGGCGCTCGCCGCGGTCGCTGGTTGGCAATGGCGCGAGTCCGCGCTGGCGCAACGCGAAGCGCAGACGCAGCGAGACCGGGCCGAACGCACGCTTGCGGCGGCGACCGCGACCGCAGATGGCCTCGTTTTCGATCTCGCGCAGAAATTTCGCAATCTCACCGGAGTTCCCAAACCGCTCGTCAAACAGATTCTCGATCAGGCGCGCAAGCTTCAGGAGCAGTTGCTGACCTCGGGAGAAACAAGCGCAAAGTTGACGTCCAATCATGCCGCCGCGCTCGGGGAGATCGCAGTGACCGAACTTGCGCTGGGCGATTCCTCGGACGCTCTCGCACTGGCGCTGCAATCGCGCGACATATTCGCAAAGCTCATGAGCGGCGCGCCCGACGACGTCAAATACATCTACGACTTTGCGCATACGGAGGACGTCGCCGGCGACATCTACCGCCAGCAGGCAAAGCTGGACGATGCGGGCGCCGCCTATCAGCGTGCGCGAACGACGCTGGCCTCGGCCATGGAACGAGGCCTGTCCGACCCCCGGCTGCGCCAGCTTCAATCGACGGTTCTGGAGGATCTGGGAGGGCTGGCCCGCGACCAAGAGAACATGCCTCAAGCAATCGAATATTATCATCAGGGGCTAGCGGCCGCGCAAGCTCTCGCAAAGACGCAACCCGACGACGAGACTGCCCGGCACGATCTCGCCATAGCATACCGTAATCTTGGCGACGTGGAACTCGCGAGTAACGCTATCGAGGCCGCCGATGCGGATTTCAATTCAGCCAGCGCCGTCGCGCTGAAGCTTGCGCAGGAGCACCCCGACGATACGCTACTGAAGCGCGATTACACGCTGAGTCAGGAACGACTAGGCGAGGCGCTGACAAAGAAGGGGGATCTCGCGGGAGCGCTGAAAGCGTTTCAAGACGGCGAGGCGACGGCAATCGAAATGGCGAGTTTCGACCCCGCCAACTTTGATTGGCAGTATGATATCTCGATTGGCCATTTGGAGGTGGGCGATGCTCAGCTCGCTCTTGCGGATGTAAAGTCATCGGTAGTTTCCTTCAACCAAGCCGTAGCGATCGACGAAGCGCTGGTCCGCAAGGATGCAAGCAACGTCTTGTGGCGCAAACACTACGACGATGCGCTGGAACGGCTGGGCAAGGCATTGGAAAAGACCGGAGATGCGGACGGCGCCTTAGCCGCCTTCCGCAAGGCGCTAGCTTTCGACCAACGTTTCGCAGCCAATGATCTCGAGTATCTCAGGCGTGAAGTCGGCGCCGGCGACAGAGTCGGCGCCCTGCTTTTGAGCGCCGGTAAGCTCGACGACTCGATTGCGGCGTTTCAGGACGCGCTGGACAAGGCGCGCCGCCTCGGCCCGGATCGCTTCGCTCGGGAAATCGTTCTGGGCGCCCTCATTCATATCTCGGGAGCGCTCACGCTCAAGGGCGATTCCGGCAGCGCGCTGGACCGCTCCGCCGAGGGCGCGCGGATCGCGCGTGCGCTCGTCGCCGAAGATCCAAAAGAGACGGCGCCGCGAGGCGAATTGGCTCTGCTTCTGGTGAGTCAGGCTCGCATGCAATCGCTCAGCGGTCACAAAGAACAAGCGCCGGTCAATCTTCGCGAGGCTATTGCGCTGTGCACGCAACTCGAGGCCGACAGTCCCGACCAACCCCTTTGGCGGGATGAACTCGCGACGGCTTACGATCGGCTCGGCGATGCATTGCAGGAAACCGGCGACCCCGCGGGCGCTGTCGAGGCCTATCGCAAATCCGTCGCGACCGCCGGCGTCGGCAGCGAGCGTGGTTCACAGCTCGCTAAGGCGTTAACCTACGAAGCGCTCGCGCGTTTGCTGGCGGCGCGCAAGGAAAACGCCGATGCGTCAGCGATGATGGAGGAGGCGATCAAGCTGCGCGGTTCGCTCAACGCCGCCGGGCCCGAAGACAAAAACAACGCCCGCATGTTGATGTTTGACGACAATGCGGCCGGAAATACGCTCAATCAACTCGGCAAGCCGACCGACGCGATGAACGCCTTTCGAGAAGGGCTCGTGGTCGCTCGCAATCAAGCCGGCAAGCCAGGCGCCGATCTCAAAGCGCGGTACGATCTAGTTGTTTCTTTGTTCCTCGTGGGCGCCCAACTGTCGCAGACTTCGCATCCCGCCGACGCCGCCGAAACTTTGCGCGAAGCTCTGCGGCTTGTGGTATCGCTCGTGACGGCGAGCCCGGAGACTATGGCCTATCGGCGGTTGCAGTCGATCGTTGCGCGCAATCTCGGCGCCGCTAGAACCGCGATCAAAGACATGCCAGGAGCGCTGGAGGCTTTCGTTGCTGCGCGCGACGCTGACAAGGCCACTCTAACGGTTGCGGGCTCCAGCAGCGCGGACGCGGATCTGCTGAAGACCGACGTCACGCAGATTGGCTTGACGGCCAATGCGATGCTGTTGGCTCGCCAGTTCGAAGCCTCGCTCGCCGCCCTGGAACAAGCCGAGCCCGCCGCTCCAGATCAAAATTGGTTGGACCTCGTTCGCGCCGCCGACCTGATGCTTTTGGATCGCAGCGAGGAGGCCAAGGCCCTGGTGCTCAAACATCGAGGCGAGCCGACCTATAGCGGCAAAATTTGGGAGGTCGAAACACTGGACACGATCGCGCGCTTGCGGAACCTTGGCTTGACGCATCCCCTAATGGACGAGATCGTAGCCGAATTCTCGAAACTAAAGTAGTCTTGCCTGAGACCGGCGCCCGTGAGCACACGGTCAGCTTTGCGTCAGACAACAGACAGCGAAATCGCGCCTAGTAAAGATCGATATTGCGCGCCTTGATGAGCACGCGCCAGTCCGAAACTTCGCCCTGCATCACAGACACAATGTTACGGGCGACGCCCTCGGTCTCGTTTGGACTGACAGCGCTGTCGTTCAGCGTCTGCTCGATTCGACGAAACTCGCCGGCCATGGACCCGTAGCGCTGAGACAGTCGCTCGTATTCGTTCTGCGACCGGATTCCAAGAAACACGGGTGCGAACGCCGGTATGAAGAGCGCGAGTTCCGCGCTGAGTCTGTAGGCTCCGCCGGAGTACCCCAGCACCGCCATGAGTTCTCGAACCACCGTAAACGCCAAGCCGCCGGCGAAGAAGTAGACGCCGATGCGGCGCAAAATACGCGAAAGCGCAGCGTATCGGATTGCTCGTTGGTCGTAATAGGCGATCTGCGAGCCAAGTTCACGACGCGCTTCTTCGCGGGCGCCATCAAGGTAGGGCGCGTCGACCCGCGCGGTGATCAGCCCGAGTGAGCGCACGACCGCGTGCAAACGCCAGTTGACCCAATCCGAAGCGGTCGCCGCCAGATGCGGCGGCAATCGTGGCAACGCCGCCGTCGATCCGAACAGGGCCATCAACCGGCTCTGCCGCAAATGCTCGGCAAGGAACCGATAGTCGAGAAAGCGCCGATGCCATTGGCCGCGTTCGTCGAAATAATAGATCAGCAGCGTTCCGCCGAGCACGACAAGCTGGGCAAGAAACCCCAGTCTCGATTCGAGCGGCGTACCGTCGAACGCGTAGAAAGCGGCGATGGTGGCCGGCAGGACCGAGAGGTAGCGCAGCAGCGCCGACGTGCGGTAAAGCCTGGCGTATCGGATCGACAAAATGTCCGCAGCGTCATAGTGCGGCGCAATGATTTGATCGACTTGCGAAAGAGTCGAGGGGTCGAGTGCTACTTGCGCGCCCTTGCTAGTCCCCGGTTTCGGAGCAGGCTTCGCGCGTGATCGCCTGCTCATCAACAGAAGACCATTTTCGAGATTGCGCAGCAGATCGGGCGCATGGCTTTTTTTCAGCAAATCTTCGTTCAGGTAAAGACCAAGCGGGATCGCAGACGCCTTCGGCATGTGGACCAAAAGATGATCGACCAGCGCTGGAATGGTGTCTGCGCCGTGGTCGCCTCCGTTGGCGATAATGCGAACCGCATAGGGCGCCGTCGAGGTGATCGCGATGATCGGAACCTCCGCGTTGCGGGCGTTGCGAATGACGTCGGCGGTGCCGCCCGGACCGCGCTCGGGCTGCCCGTCCCAGATCGCTAGAAGAATGTCGCTTTGCTCGACCAGGACTCTCCCGACAGCCCGGTAAGCGAAGGGGTCGCCGCGAACGCCGTCGAGTTCATAGACGGACTTGGCCTGTCCAAGCAGGCGATCGTAATTTGCTTTGACCTCCGGCGATGAAAAGTCGTCGCGGTAGGCTTCGCGGTGAAACGGCAGCGCCGCTGACAACGTGTAGTTCAATTCAATCGCCGCCTGCGCAAACAGCATATCGGCGCCTTCGGCAAGCGCGCTCACGCAACGAAGGTCCAAGCCTTTGCCCGCGGTCGCGAGCCTCGCCGCGTCCCTGATCTGTCGAAGCACATCATTCGCTGCGGCGGTGAGCCCGGAAAAATCCGCCGTAGCGAGAGTTCTGTGCCCAATAGCGCTGACTTGCAGAACAGCTCCGACATTCGGCGGCTTTGACGACAGGGGCGTCGTCGGCTTAAAAGTCATGTCTCACCGGATGATGCCCTATATCAACTGTCGCCCGCCCAACCGGCGCAAATTGCTGCACGCAATCGCCGAACAAGGCAAAGTCGCAGAAAACGCTTGTCGGTATATGAAGCTTTGCCGGCAAACTCAATTGCGATCGGGCGGTCAACTTGCAACGCGGTCCGCCGCTAGAGCGGCGAGCGTCGAAAGCCGTTCCAGTGGTTCTGCTGAACGAGCTTCGCGCCGGTCTCGCGGCCGACGTCAAGCAGGCGATCGATGCTGGACACCTCGTCCATCTGCCGCATGGCGTCGACCGCCTGGGGGGTGAAATCGCGCCCAAGCTCGTCGCGCAGCCAGTCAATCTCCAGTCGAGCGTCGTAACGGAGAAACCGAAACAGCGGGTCAGCGCCGCGCGGTCCGACGCCGAGATCCCCAATTTCCGAGTTGATCCGCCACGGCACGGGGCTTTGGCCCAGGAAACTCATCATCGTCAGCACGAGGTCTTGGCTTTCGGAGATCATCGACGCCAGTGAACGCACCGCCAGCATCGCAGCGCTCTCCTGCTCGGCGAATTTAGCTTTGACAGTCGTACGAAAGGACCCGGTTCCGACCGAGACGACGAGAAGTTTCTCGCTGCCGGTGGACCATTGAAGGCCATAGGCGGGAATGAGCGCGTTGAGGGTGAGGGCGAGCGCCGGATTGTTGTGCAGCGTGAGCGCTCCGTCGACGAACAGGCCAGGATCTTTTCCCACGGTCAACGCCACCAATTCCGGATCAAAGTAGCCTGGGGCCGCTGTGCTGGCGCGCACGAGATCGGCCAGCAATAGCCGACGGTTGCCGTCGAAGCTGCCATCGGGCGCGTCGTTCCAGTATTTTGAGCGCGAATTGTTGGTCAGGATCCAACTACTATCCGTGTCGATCCGCTTAAGCACGATGCTGAGACCGGTCTTCAAGTCGGGCGTATCAAGCGTTCTCTCGCCGAGAACGAGGCGCAATTCGGCGGCGATGTTGCGTTCGTCGAACTTGGCTTGCCATCCCACGATTCGCCGCCAAGAGCGTTTGAAAATACGCGGCGCCATCGTCAGATACAGGACGCGCAGATCGGCTACCGACATGCCAAGCGCGAGACCCGTCGCGATGATCGAACCCGTCGACGTTCCCCCAATCAGGTCGAACCATTCGCCGAGAAGAACGGGCTTGCCCTCGAGTTCGGAAAGCTGCCGCTCGATGGTTTCCAATATGCCGAGGCTGAGAATGCCTCGCACGCCACCGCCGTCGAGCGACAGGATTCGCTTCGGTCCCGGGCCAAACAAATGGCTGTCTCTCGTCACTTCGGCGGACAATGCTCAATTCCTCCGGTAGGCTCGAAGGCGGCCTCGGTAGGCCTACGATATGCCGACCCTTACCCGACAGCAATCCAATCGAACTGTCATGTCGCCCCGTGTAGGGAGGCATCGCCCGTGGGAAGGCCGTCGCTTGTCGAAAAATCCAAATTGCGGCACAACGGGCGAGAACGCGACGCCACCATGAAGGCTGCAAGCTCCAGGGAAGCCATAGATGGCGAACGTTCGCGGTAAAGCCTACGCATTGAATGTGCTAACGCCGATGAAACCCTGGAAGACGCCCTTTCTCTGGGCGGCGTTCCGGCTTTTTTCCCTGAAATTCACGCAATGGGAACTGCGCGCGCTGTCGTTCATCCATTTTGCGCGTTGGACCGTGATCACCTCTCGAAAGCTGCCACATTTTCCCGAGATGGCGCGGCGCGCAACTATTTCCTACGATTATCTATTGTTCGAGAGCAACTTTAACGGCAGTTGGAATGAATACATCGACGCTTTCCATTCCGTGCTGTCGTTCAAGCTGAATCTCGTTTGGCTTTGGAGCGAAAAATTTCCTGGGGCGGTGCCGCTTGCGCCTTTCCAGAAATATATCCAGCACAATCAACTCTACACCGACTATTATTACGTCGCCTATCCCGGCTCGACGGTCCGCGACGTCAAAAACGCGATCGATGTCGTAAGCGCGTTTGAGGGCTTGGCGGCGCAAGTCGACGATTCCGACGAAGCCTTTGCAAAGGCCTATCTCGCATTCGCGACCGGCATACAGAACAAGCTGGGGACGCACGGCGGCCCTGGACCGGAAATGACCTGACGGATCGAATCGAATGGGCAATCGCTACGAGCAGTTCTACGGCTATACCGGCCTGTTTCCTATCCGCGAAGACGCCACGGGCGCATCGCATGTCGAAGCGCTCCGAGGCGAATTGGCGGCGCTGCCTTATGGCGTTGGATCGATGTTTTCTCGCACCGGACTGGTTCATGCGGCCCGGATGTTCGTGATTGAAGATGTCATCGACAATGGGCATCCCAGCCATGAGGAGCATCTCGCTTACCCCTATCTCACGGTGTCATTGACGTTCGATGGAAAACTGGCCGAACTGTCGAGCCGCATTGCAGCGCTTTGCCTGCAGGAGTTCGATGGTGTCTTTTCTCATTGCTACGGATACCGGGGCTCCAATTCGCGCGACGTTTTGGGCTATCTCGCCGCCTGTCAGGTGGATACAACCTATCTTTATGTCGATGTCGGCGACGCCAGCCTGGAGCGCACGCTAAAGGCGTTGGCCGCTCAGCGCCTGATCGCGGATTTGATCGTGAATGGTCAGGGCAGGCCGGTGGCCGAACGCAAGTCCCTGGTGCGCGCGCTAGCCGCCGAGATGTCGACGCTCGCCGCGCCGCAACCCGGGGGGTTTCAACCCAAGCGCGCCGATCGCGACGGCCTGTCATGAAGCTCGATCTTGCCGATATCCAAGGCAATCTGCTGCGCGGCTATCGGCTGCCGTTCGCGCGCTACGCGTTCTTTTCGATAGCCGACGCGACGCGAGGCCGCGCGTTCCTGCAACTGACTCTTCCATCGATAACATCGGCGGAGTTGTGGGACGACGGCAAGCCAGAATGGACTCTGAATATTGCGCTGACACGAACGGGACTGGACGCGCTGGGTCTGCCGCGAAGCGCGCTCAATTCGTTCCCGATCGAGTTTGTCGAGGGCATGGCCAAACGAAGCGCGATCCTTGGCGACACGGGTCCCTCCGCGCCCGAGCGTTGGGACAGTCTGTGGCGCGAACGCATTGACATCTCGATGCAGATCAACGCGCTTTCGTCGAGCGGGCGGGAGCGCGGCTTTGCGGCGGTCATGACCGCGGCGCAGGCGAGCCAAGGCGTCGCCCTCGTCGGTTTTCAGGATGCGAGCGCATTGATTGTCAACGGGGCGCCCGCGCCGATCGAACACTTCGGCTTCACCGACGGTTTTTCACAACCTGACTTCATTGGTGGCCAAGCCGTCGACGCTCCGGGCGATGGCAAAATCGGGCGAGGCGGTCGATGGGACGAAATCAAGACCGGAGAATTTATCCTCGGACATCGAAACGAGGCGGACGAATTACCGCCCGCGCCGATTCCGGCTGTGTTGGCCAAGAACGGCGCCTTCCTGGTCTACCGGAAACTCGAACAGGATGTCCGGTCGTTTCGCGCCTATATCGCGCAATGGGGCCAGCGTTACCCCGGCGGCCCGGAAAAACTAATGGCCAAATTCGTCGGACGCTGGCGCGACGGTACGCCACTGGCGTTGAGCCCCGACGCGATGGACGCTTCGATTGTCGCTGACGGCCAGCGCTGCAATAATTTCACCTATGGCGACGATCCCCATGGCCTAAAATGCCCGATCGGCGCGCATATCCGTCGCGTGAACCCGCGCGATTCGCTTGGCTTTGCTGGGCGGCTGGCGACTCGCCGACGCCTCATTCGTCGCGGTCCGCCCTATGGCTCGTATGTCCCAGAGGGAGCCGACGTCGATGCGCAGGAGCGCGGCATCGTCTTTATGACGGTCGGCGCGTCGATCTCGCGACAATTCGAGTTCGTGCAACAGCAATGGGTCAACTACGGCAATGATTTCAGCCTAGGAGAAGATCGCGATCCCATGATCGGCAATAATCAAGGCGAGGGCCGCTTCGTCATCCCCGGCGACCCTCGCAAGCGGGAGGAGCCCTTCGTCTGCAGTGGCCTACGGAGCTTCGTCACGCTGAAAGGCGGCGACTACTTCTTCGCGCCCAGTCTCACAGCCTTGCAATTGCTCGCCGCAGGCTTGATCGATCCAAGGTGACACGGTTGGCGACGCGGCCAGCCATGCGCATCACTACCAGAGCAGAGATCGCGCGACGCCCCTCGTTTCCGCACGCCGAATGTCCGGAGAGGCCGTCGTGGCGCTGCGACTGAGGTAAAGGTATGATGTTGTCTCGCCATGGGCGCCCTTGCCGCCAGGGTGTGTCGGATCGTTCACGCTAAGGGGCATGGAAAGGGCACGGATGGATACGCGCCCAGAGCCGCCTGTAAATTCGCCAGTTCTCGTCGTGGAAGACGAGAAAGATATTGCGGAGGAGATCCGGGACGCCTTGGAGGGTGGCGGATATCGCGTAGTCCTGTCGAACAACGTGGCGGAAGGCCTACGCCTCGCGCGCGCGCAAGCTCCCGCGCTGCTGATCGCCGACCGCATGCTGCAAGGCGAGGATGGCCTATTGCTCGTTGAGACGCTGCGCCAGGAGGGGTGGCGCGCGCCCGTCCTGGTCATCAGCGCCATGTCGAGCGTCGATGACAGAATTCGGGGCCTGAAGGCCGGCGGCGACGACTACCTCGTCAAGCCCTTCGATGTACGCGAACTCACCGCCCGGGTAGAGGCTTTGCTACGCCGCGCGGCCGGTGATCGCCCGACGCGGCTGCAGGTTGGCTTGCTGGAAATCGATCTCGTGGAACGCGTCGTGCGCTATGACGGCCGGCCAATCGATATCCTGCCGCGCGAATTCAAGCTGCTCGAATATTTCATGCGGCGTCCGGGCCAACTTGTAACCCGCGCCATGCTGCTCGAAGATGTCTGGAAGTACAAATTCCCGCTGGAGACGAACGTCGTCGACGTTCATATCGGCAATCTTCGCCGCAAGCTGGAGTCTGGCGCCGGGCGTCGGTTCATCGCGAATATCAGGTCGGCTGGTTACCGTTTCGATGCGGACGCCTGAGGTTCTCGCGAGCCGTCCGTTCCGGCTCGCGCTGGCGTTCGCCATCGCGATCTCGATTGCGATGGCTTGCGTGTTCGGCCTAGTCTACCTCCAAGTCTCCAATGAAAATTTCCAACGGGTCGGCGCAATTCTCGTCGACGAAGCTGAAAAGAGCGTCGACGACGATCCCGCGCAATTGAAGCGCGCCCTGAAGCTGCGGCTCACTCGGGATATCCGTCGCCTCGATTATGTCGGCCTATTCGATGACAAAGGCGCGTTGACGCTGGGCAACGTGTC
>JAYTRP010000487.1:0-3811 GCA_043746145.1 Hyphomicrobiales bacterium
GGAGCCGCTGGGATAGCGTTCCCCTGAAGGCATTGTCGGGAAAGACTCCGGCAGCACCGAACCCAGGCGGGCTCCAAACACGGCGACCACCAAGTCGCACATTGAAGATTCAGGGATCTGAGCCTGAAACGTCTCGTGAGAAGAATAATAGCTGGTTTCCCAGCGGACGGTCTGCAGCCGCACACGCCCGACATATTCTGCATTCAGACGCGCGACGACGAAATCGACCCGTTCACGCTCGCGCTGGACATCGCCCGGCGACGACACAAATATATTAAGCGTAACCTCGTCGGCCATCCCACTTCCCCCGGAAGCCGATGTTATAAACGGGGCCGTTCTATTATCAATCGCTTAACGGCGCCGTTGTGCGTGGGGAATAGCGCTCTTGTGCGACGCCAGCGCTTCGGGTTTGCTTGTAAATCGCCAAGCTTTGCGTGGCATGCGAAACGCGCTCGCTGGGCCTCGCGAGCGGCGATGGTTCAATAACATTTAACAACAATAATCGCTGGATCATGGATCCAGCGATTGGTCGACGCGCACGTGGGAAAAAGTCGGGTCTAGTGACCGTTAGTTTGGTTGTTTGTGTTGTTCTGGTCGCGCTTGGCCTTGTTAGCCTCGTGATGTCCAATCGCGCAGCCAACAGCGGCGCCGACAACGCCATGATGACCGGCCATATGGCCAACGACACCGCCTGCAGCGGCCCCTGCGAGACAACCTGCCTGAGCGCCCGTGACGCCAAGGCCGAGGCAGAGCGCGGAAAGAATTAGAGCCTTCTTCATGTTTTTCTCAGCCGGTTCGGGATTAGTTCGTGCGGATAACGAGCGACGGGATCAATCGTTCCGCTGGATTTTGTCAGCAAGCGCCGAGCGCTCACTGTCTCGTTTGCATCGAGGCTGTTTCGCGGGGACAAGACCGGTCAGGACAAACGGGGCAGCGGCAGCTTGAAGCCACCCAGCCCGCCTAATTCTTAATCGCTGGCTCGAAGCGACCGTCGACCAGAACGAACAGCATGCGGCAGGGTTCGCCGGAGCGGTTGGCCCAGGCTTGATTGGCGCCGCGCTGAACCACAATGTCGCCGGGCTTCAACAAGGTTTCGGCTTTATTTAGCACGAGCGCCGTCTTGCCTGAAATCACGACGCCGTAGTCGATCGACTCGGTGCGATGCATCGACGGATGCGGAGAATCGGCTTGGACAGTCGAGGCGCCCGCGTCGCCGATCGCTGCGAACGCGTCGTGCATTTTCGACGCGCCTTGCGCAGGGAAATCTTCTGTATCGGGCGGAATGTCGACAATGCGAATGCGTGTTGCGTGGGTGGGAGGCGGCAGGCGTAGCGGGCCAATCGTCGGTCAGGGCCCTTGCCAACCAGCGCGGGGCTGCCCTGCGCATTCCAGACCTCGTGAAACACCGTGCCCGGCAGTTGCGCCAGTTTCACCGCGGTGGGAAGGTCGCCATCGGATGTAATGATCGCCTTGCCCTCGAGATCATGGCCGGTGACGACCCGACGAATGGGGGAGGACGACATCAGTTAGTTTTGCTCGCCGTCAAACGCGGAGGCAAACGGCTCGGCTCCCAACGCAAGTCACTCCTCGTTGTGCAACGCACAATTTTCTTGCCACACGCTGCAATCCGTGGTTTCCCATGCGGGAAAAATCCCTCCTGCTGGGCTAATCCATGAGCAATTTCAATCAGGAAAGGGTGGTTCGCGTTCATCATTGGACCGATCGCCTGTTCAGCTTCCGCACGACCCGCAATCCCGCTTTTCGCTTTAAAAGTGGGCAGTTCACCATGATGGGGATCGAAGCGGAGGGCCGGCCGCTGATGCGCGCCTATTCGCTGGCGAGCGCGCCGTATGAGGACGAACTCGAATTTTTCAGCATCAAGGTACCTGACGGGCCGTTAACCCGGCGGCTGCAGCACCTCAAGGAGGGTGACGACGTGCTTGTCGGGCGTAAGCCGACGGGGACGCTGGTGATCGACAATCTCCGCCAGGGTCGCAATCTGTTCCTGCTCGGCACAGGCACTGGTCTCGCGCCTTATCTAAGCCTGGTCAAAGATCCCGAGACCTACGATCGGTTCGAACGGGTGATCGTCGTGCATGGAGTGCGCTGGATCAAGGACCTCGCCTACAGCGACTTCCTGACGGAGACGCTTCCAAAAGACGAACTAATCGGCGAACTCGCCGCGGGGCAATTGACCTACTATCCCGCCGTCACCCGCGAACCGTTCCACCACAGCGGCCGCATCTCGACCCTGCTCGAAAGCGGCAAGCTCCACGCCGATCTCGCGCTTGGCGGCTTCGACAAGGCAACCGACCGATTCATGTTATGCGGCAGCCCTGAAATGCTCGCCGGCTTGCGGACGATTCTCGACGCGCGCGGGCTCGATGAGGGTAATCACGGCGAGCCCGGCGATTTTGTCATCGAGAAAGCGTTTGTCGAGAAGTAGAAGGCTTGCGTCGAGACGTAGATTTTAGACCTCCGCGAAGCGGTGGCGACAGGGGATTGCGTTCGTATGATTCGGCTGGAGAACATCAGCAAGCAGAATGGCCATCAACTGCTGTTCATCGAAGCCTCGGCGTCGTTGCTGAGCGGCGAGAAGGTTGGCCTCGTGGGTCCCAACGGCGCCGGGAAGACGACGCTGTTTCGCATGATGACGGGTCAGGAATTGCCTGACGAGGGACAGGTGAGCGTCGAGCGCGGCCTTACGCTGGGTTATTTTAGCCAGGACGTCGGCGAGATGTCCGGCCGCAGCGCGGTCGCCGAGGTGATGGACGGCGCGGGGCCGGTCAGCGTGGTGGCCGCCGAACTGCACGAGCTAGAGGCCGCGATGGCCGATCCCGACCGCGCCGACGAGATGGACTCGATCATCGAGCGCTATGGCGAAGTGCAGGGGCGCTATGAGGATCTCGACGGCTACGCCCTCGACGGGCGCGCGCGCGAAGTGCTGGCCGGGCTCAGCTTTACGCAGGAAATGATGGAGGGCGACGTCGGCGCGCTCTCGGGTGGTTGGAAGATGCGCGTTGCGCTCGGCCGCATCTTGTTGATGCGCCCCGATGTAATGCTGCTTGACGAGCCGAGCAACCATCTGGACCTCGAAAGCCTGATCTGGCTCGAGCAGTTCTTGCGCGGCTTTGAGGGCGCGTTGATGATCACCTCGCATGATCGCGAGTTCATGAACCGCATCGTTGGCAAGGTGCTGGAGATCGATGGCGGATCGCTGACGGCGTATTCGGGCAATTACGAATTTTATGAGCAGCAGCGCGCACAGAACGAGAAGCAGCAGCAGGCGCAGTTCGAGCGGCAGCAGGCGATGCTCTCCAAAGAGATCAAATTCATCGAGCGCTTCAAGGCGCGCGCTTCGCACGCCGCGCAAGTGCAAAGCCGCGTGAAGAAACTCGACAAGATCGAGCGCGTCGAGCCGCCCAAACGCCGCCAGTCGGTGTCGTTTGATTTTCCACCGGCGCCGCGCTCGGGCGAGGATGTCGCCAGCCTGAAGAACATCCACAAGCGCTACGGCGCCAGGACGATCTACGAAGCGCTCGATTTCGAAGTGAGGCGGCGCGAGCGCTGGTGCGTGCTCGGCGTCAACGGCGCGGGCAAATCGACGCTTTTGAAGTTGGTCGCCGGCTCAACCGAACCGGACGAAGGGTCCGTCGCCGTCGGCGGCAGCGTGAAAATGGGATATTTCGCGCAGCACGCGATGGATCTGCTGGACGGCGACGACACGGTGTTCGAATCGCTGGAGCATTCGTTTCCCCAAGCCGGGCAAGGCTCGCTCCGCGCGCTCGCCGGCTGCTTCGGATTCTCCGAG
>JAYTRP010000488.1:0-3809 GCA_043746145.1 Hyphomicrobiales bacterium
GCTCGCCGTTCATCACCTCGTCGTCTTTGTGTTTCTCGAATACCAGTTCTGCTACTTCGATGTGGTTGGCGTGCCCTACCAGACGCCGTTGCTCGGCGCCTACGCGTTGAATACGCCGACACGCTGGTATTTCTTCCTGGTTCCCCTGGTGGCGCTCGTCTACTGGGCGCTAGGAAATAGTCTGGCGACGCGCGAGGGCCGGGCGATGCGAGCGGTGCGGGATCACGAACTGGCCGCGACCGCAGCAGGCGTGGATGTGCGATACCTTCGTCTGAAGGCGTTCGCGTTTTCTTCGGCAATCGCGTCGATGGCGGGCGCACTGATGGCCAATTTCATGTCGAACGTCACCTCGGAAGCCTTCGGCCTCGATTTCGCGATCCAGCCTATCGCCATGATCATCATTGGCGGTCTGGGTTCGCTGGGCGGCTCGCTGGTTGGCGCCGCGATCTGGTTGCTTTTGCCCTCCATCATCTCTGGTCTCTCACCGCAGGCGGGCCATATGAGCGGTTGGTTGGCGGTCCTGCTTAGCGAGAGCAAACCGCAGCTCGTGCAGGCCATTTTCGGCCTTCTCGTCATCTTGTTGCTGATCTTCGCTCCGGACGGGGTCGCCAGCCTCGGCCGGAAGGTGAAGGCGCTGCTTACTTCACAAGAGGCAGCCTGATGGAGCCGGCGCTCGCTGTTGAAGGCCTGTCGGCGGGCTATGCGCGCAAGGGTCTCGCGCTGGACGATGTCAACCTCGTCGTGCCCAAGGGCGGCATCGTCGCGCTGCTCGGCGCCAATGGCGCAGGCAAGACGACGCTGTTCATCTGCATCACAGGAATGATCGCTCCGACAAAGGGGGCCGTGCGGTTCGAAGGGCGCGACATCGCCGGTTTCGGCGCGCACAGGATCTCTCGGCTTGGAATATCGCGAACCTTCCAGAACCTCGCCTTGTTTGGCGGCCTGACGGTGCTGGAGAACTTGATGGTGGGCGCCTATCAACGCGGTCGGTCGGGACTGCTGGAGGGGGCGTTGCTGAGCGGTCGCGCTCGCCGCGAGCAGCGCGGCGCGGGAGACTCTGACTTTTCTGGGGTTGGATGACGCCGCCGATCTCTCCCCTTCGAAGCTTCCCTACGGGCGTCAGAAGCAGATCGAATTCGGGCGTGCGCTGATGCAGAAGGGGCGCCTCCTGCTGCTCGACGAACCGATGGCGGGCATGAGCGGGCCTGAGAAAAGCGAGATGACGGAACTGATCCGGCGAGTGCGCCGCGACCTCGGCTTGACGGTGCTGATCGTCGAGCACGACATTCCCGTCATCATGAATATGTCCGACAAGATCGTGGTGCTCGATTTCGGCGCTAAGATCGCGGAGGGAACGCCGCAGGAGGTCCGCTCCAATCCGGCGGTCATCGCCGCCTATCTCGGCGCTGAGGCATGACGGCAGGATCGACCCCGGAGGACATGGGCCATGACTGAAGGGAGAACCTCGTTGAAAGCGAGTGGCGCTGAACGCGACGTCGTCGTCGTGGGTGCGGGGTTCGCGGGACTCTACATGTTGTGCAAGGTCCGGCGGCTTGGCCTTTCCGCCATTCTGTTCGAGGCGGGTTCCGGCGTTGGCGGCGCCTCGTTCTGGAACCGCTATCCCGGCGCGCGCTGCGACGTGCGCAGTCTGGAATATTCATTTTCCTTCTCGCCCGGGTTGCAGCAGGAATTGAACTGGAGCGAGAAATATTCCGCCCAGCCGGAAATTCTCGCCTATCTCGACCATGTCGCCGACCGTTTCGATCTTCGCCGCGACATTCGTCTGGAGGCGCGGGTCGTTTCGGCGCATTATGACGAAACGGGCATGCGCTGGACCGTGACCACGGCTCGCGGAGACGTGGCGCGCGCACGTTATTGCATCATGTCGACGGGTTGCCCGTCCGAAGCGCAGACGCCTGATATTCCGGGACTGGAGACGTTCGAGGGCGCCGTCTATCACACGGGGCGGTGGCCGCGCGAGCCGATCGATTTCGCTGGCAGGCGCGTCGGCGTAATCGGTGCCGGCGCCTCGGGCATTCAGATCGTGCCGGAGCTCGCCAAGGCGGCCGCGCAGGTCGTCGTCTTCCAACGCACGCCCAATTTCAGCATCCCCGCTCGCAACGATCCGTTGGACCGGAACGAGGAGCGCGAAGGGAAGGCGGTGTACGACGACAAGCGCCGGCAGGCGCGCGATACGCCCGCCGGCGTTCAATATGATTATAACACGATCCCGGCGCTCAGCGTGTCCGAGCAACAACGCCGCGCCGACTATGACGCGCGCTGGCGCAAGGGCGGCGCCAATTTCGTGCGCACCTACGCCGACATTTCTTTCGACAAGGCAGCCAACGACACCGCCGCCGATTTCGTGCGCGAGAAGATCCGCCAAACCGTGCGCAACAGGCAAGTCGCCGAGAAGCTGCTGGCATTCGATCACGCGACGGCGCATGCCGGCAACGCCTGAAGCCGCCGCGGGCGAACACGACCAGTTCTCTGGAAAGACGTTGATCGAGGGGCTTGAATGATCTCGCTAACTTTGTTTGGAGAAGATCACGAGATTTTCCGCGCCATGGTCCGTCGCTTCATCGCGTCCGAGATCATGCCCCGCCACGCCGACTGAGCAAGTTCCCGCCGGCGGGCCGCTACGTTCCCTCGATTACGGCGGACAAGCCGACGGCTTTTCGCGCGGCTTATGCGATCATGTTTGGTAAGCGCCCGGTCTTGATCGCGGATCAAGCTTTTGGTTTGGCGGCGGCGCGCCTGCGCGGCGCCCAGCGGCGAGGATTGCCAGCAGTCTCTCGTAGCCCGGCGAGCCGCCGCAGTCTTCGGGCGGGCAGGGGCCTACGGCGTCGAGGAGGAGCAAGGCGGGTTCGCCCTCGATCATGGGCACGATCTTTTCGAGCTTGACGGTGTGAGACCAGCCGTCGCCGAAGTCGTAGAGATGATTCTCGCCACGATCTCGCCCTGCGCCACGTCAAATCCAACTCGTGCAGAATCGCGATCTCGTCTGAACCGATGTCGAGCCCTTTCTGCACCCGCCCTTGCGCCAGCACGGCGCCTCGGTTGAGAACGATGACACGGCGCGAGATAGATCGTACCCATCCCGCCAATCAGGAAGATCGGCGCCATCTTCACGCCGACGTCGAACAGCGAGAACAGGGTTGGGGGATTGGCGACACGCACATACATCACGAAGACCGCGCCGCCGATTCCCGTCAGCAGCGCAAATAGACCTTGTCCGCGCCGGCCACGCTAAAGTGGTCGAGTTCGAGCGACCATGACTGACACCGATTGCCGCCCGCAATCAGCTTGCGGCGAACCCCTTTGGCGCCCGTGACCGTATCAACCAAGCCCATCACCCGGCGCTGAGAGGTTTCTCGAGGGCTCGCCGTTCGCACTTCTCAAACCGTCGTTCCGCGTTAAGCACTCATCAAGGGGATCGACACGGTCAATCAAGGCAAATATTAGACCCATGCAGAGCGCGATCTTATTTGAAAAGGAGCTGGAAGGCGCGTGCGCGTGTTGTCGTTTGACGATCTCGAGATTCGCGTTAACCTCACCGAGGATGAAAAGGTCTGGTTCTCGGCCAACAATCAACGCGACGGGCGCGCAGCTCTTCGCCGCCGCGCGGGTTTGCAGTGCAAAGGGTTCTCGGCATCACCCTACGTTCACTTCTGTTCGTTCCCGGCGACAGCGAGAAGAAGATCGCGCGCAGCGAGAGCTACGGCGCCGACGCCCTGATTCTCGACCTCGAGGATTCCGTCGCGCCCGGCCGCAAAGCCACGGCGCGCGACATGGTGCACTCCTTTCTC
>JAYTRP010000489.1:0-3804 GCA_043746145.1 Hyphomicrobiales bacterium
CGTCGCGCGGCACCTTCGGGTCCATGCGGTGTAATTGCCAAAGGCCGATCTGTTCAAGACCCAGGAAGCGCAGGCTCATCATCGCCTGCTGGCGAAGATATTCGGGCCGACCCACTGGATGCCATTGTTCCGGACCGGTGCGCACCAGGCCGCCCTTGGTGGCGATGAGCGTGTCGCGATAGGGATGGAGCGCTTTGTGGATCAGGCGCTCGGAAACATCGGGCCCGTAGGAATCGGCGGTGTCGATGAAATTGACGCCTAGCTTGGGCAAATGCTTGAGTGTGCGAAGGCACTCGTCGCGATCGGCGGGCTCGCCCCAAATGCCCTCGCCCGTAATGCGCATCGCGCCAAAACCAAGGCGGTTGACGACGATGTCGCCGCCGATACTGAAGGTGCCGGATTTGACGGCGTTAAGGTGAGTCATGGTGAAAATCCCTTTTCCCGTAAAAAAGCTCGGCGCCTGAGGCAAAGTCTCGGTGTAGGCCATGAGCTTGCCCGACGTGACTAGAGGCGAGATGCGCTTGCGCCAACCGAAAGACGAACCGCACGCACCCCGTTTAATGGAGTCTACGCGTTTGCTCGGCGAGGGCGTCAGACTCGGAAACTACTCAACGGACTATCTCCGATGCAGGGTGATCTCGATCATCAAGGCGCTTTTAGGACCTCCGCATTATCGTCACCAGTCGGAACGGATCTCACTCGAGCCGGAACCGTCAGGCCCTCGAATATCGCAATTCACGACAAGCCCGTGCGTGTCGGAAAATACTCACGCCCGCTGCGCCAGCACTTCCCGCAACGCCCGCCGGACGCCATGCAATTGGTCGATGAGATCGAGAATGAGGGGCACGCCTTCGTCGTTGACGCCGAAGGTCGATTTCAGGTCGTGGATCAGATGCGCGCGGGCGAGGTCGATTTCCGAAAGCCAGTTGGTCTCGAATTCTTTCGGCAAAAGCCAGCCGGCGGCGATCCAGGTCTCGACCGCTCCGGATTCGAATTTGCTATTTCGGGGATTGCTGCGGATCTCCATGTTCATGCCTCCTTGTCTGGGTCCGGCGCGTGGGCGCGAGCCCCGCTCCATTGCGCGATCAGCGTCTCAAGTTCCGCTTCCGGCTTGTCGGGCAGCATGATTTTGAGCGTCACATATTCATCGCCCCGTTGAGCGACGCCTTTCCCTTTGAGACGTAGTATAACCCCGCTGTTCGACCACTTGGGCACGGTCATTTGAACAGTCCCTGTCGGCGTCGGAACGGCGATCTTGCCCCCCAGCACCGCATCGGCGAGCGAAACCGCGAGATCAAGATGAATGTCGTCGCCCTTGCGCGTGAACACGCTGTGCGGACGCACCTCGATTTCCACCAGCGCGTCGCCGGGCGGCCCCCCGCCCTGCCCAGGTTGGCCCTTGCCGCGCAGTCGCAGCGTCTGGCCGTCGCGTATGCCCGGGGGCAGCGCGACTTCAAGCGCCGTGCCGTCCGGCAGTTCGATCTGCGTTTTGGCGCCGTTGACCGCGTTCAGAAACTCAACGATTAGGTGATACTGCGCGTCGGCGCCGCGCAGCTTGAGATTAGACCGGTTGGCGCCGCCCGTACGGCGGAACAGATTGGCGAAAATATCGTCGGCGCCTTCAAGGTCGGAAAAGCCCGCGCCGGTGGAATAGGCGTTGTCCGCGCCCGCATATTCGCGATAGGGCGGCGGCCTCGGTCGCTCGCTCCCCTGCGCGTCGATCTCGCCGTCGTCGAAGCGCTTGCGCTTGGCCGTGTCGCCCAACACGTCGTAGGCGCGCGCAACTTCCTTAAACTGATCCTCGGCCCGCTTATTGCCGGGGTTAAGGTCGGGATGGAGCTTCTTGGCCAGACGGCGATAGGCCTTCTGAATGTCGTCTTGCGCGGCTTTGCGGTCCACGCCGAGGATGACATAGGGATCGTCGCTCACCGCCATCTCCGTTATGGGCTTTGGCGGCGAGCGACGACGGCGACGCGCACGGGACGCACAAGCCGGTCGTGGATCGTATATCCGTCTTCCAGCACGCTCGCGACGTTGCCGGACGCACGGGAGGCGTCGGTCAACTCGATTACGGCTTCATGTACATGCGGATCGAAAAGCCGCCCGAGCGCCTCGACTTTGCGCAATCCGAAGCGACTAAGGACGTTTTCAAGAATGCGCTCTGTCGCGCGGACTCCTGCCAGAAGCGCAGCCTCGCCTCCGGAGATATCATGCTCAGCAGCCGCAAGGGTGCGCCGCAGATTGTCCGAAACCGCGAGTATCTCGCGCGCGAATTCGCCGATCGCATATTTGCGGGCGTCGGACGCGGTGCGTTCGGCCTGCCGCCTGGTGTTGTCGACGTCCGCGAGCGCGCGCAGCAACATGTCGTGCAATGCGGCGTTTTCAGCGACCAGAGGGGACGTCGGACTTTTGGGTTCTGCGCCTTCGAGGCATTCGACGTCCTCGTCGTAGGAGCGGGGCTCATCGTGTTTGGTCATCGCGCGCGCTCCGTTTCGCTTTAACTCTAACTCGCTCTTCGATCCGGTTTGCTGACATCCTCAAATTCCGCATCGACGACATCAGGACCTGCGGCTTTTGGTTCACCACCCTTTCCCACCGTCTCCGCAAGCCGCCCGGACGCTTGCGTCACGGCTGCGCCCGCCCTCGCGATCTGCCCTGCATCCTCGCTCTTGACGGCGCCCTTCGCCGCGGCGATCGCGTTTTCAATCTCGCGGCGGACGTCGCTGGGCGTATTGTCCGGCGCCTTCTCAAGGGCTTTTTCGGCGGCGTAGATCGCAGCGTCTGCGTGGTTGCGCGCTTCAACCACCGTCTTGCGCCGTTTGTCGGCCTCCGCGTTGATCTCGCCTTCCTTCACCATTCGCTGGATGTCGGCTTCCGACAGACCGCCCGACGCCTCGATCCGGATGGCCTGTTCCTTGCCGCTTGCCTTGTCCCTGGCCGAGACGTTGACGATCCCATTGGCGTCGATGTCGAACGCCACGTCGATCTGCGGTTGGCCGCGCGACGAGGGGGGAATGCCGACGAGATCGAATTGCCCCAGCGATTTGTTGTCGGCCGCCATCTCGCGCTCGCCCTGAAACACGCGGATGGTGACGGCGGTTTGGTCGTCCTGCGCGGTGGAGAACGTCTGGCTGCGCTTGGCGGGTATGGTCGTGTTGCGCTCGATTAGCTTCGTCATCACGCCGCCCAGCGTCTCCAGCCCCAGCGACAGCGGCGTCACGTCCAGCAACAGCACGTCCTTGACGTCACCCTGCAACACGCCCGCCTGGATGGCCCCCCCGATGGCGACGACCTCGTCGGGGTTGACGCCCTTGTGCGGCTCGCGCCCGAATAGCGCCTGGACCGTCTGCTGGACCTTGGGCATCCGGGTCTGGCCGCCCACAAGGATGACCTCGTTCATGTCGGACGCCTGAAGGTTGGCGTCTTTGAGCGCCGCCTTGCACGGCGGTATGGTCCGCTCGATCAGGTCGGCGACCAGCGCTTCAAGCTTGGCGCGGGTAAGCTTGATCAGCAGATGCTTGGGTCCCGCCTGATCGGCCGTGATGAACGGCAGATTGACGTCGGTCTGGATGGCGCTGGAGAGTTCGATCTTCACTTTTTCGGCGGAATCCTTCAGTCGCTGCAGAGCCAGACGATCCCCACGCAGATCGATGCCGCTTTCCTTCTTGAATTCATCTGCGAGGTATTCGACGATACAATGATCGAAATCCTCGCCGCCCAGAAAGGTGTCGCCATTGGTCGATTTGACCTCGAACACCCCGTCGCCGATCTCCAGCACCGAGACATCGAAGGTGCCGCCGCCCA
>JAYTRP010000490.1:0-3790 GCA_043746145.1 Hyphomicrobiales bacterium
TGGTGGACGCTGGGCCTGCAAACCGTCAACGTGGTCATTCTCGTCTGGCTGTTGCAGCGCTTCTTCTGGAAGCCGATCGCCGGCATGATCGCGGAGCGACGCGTCGCCGCACAATCGGTTTTGGCCCAAGCGCAGGCGGCTCAAGATAAAGCCAGAGCCGCCCTCTTAGAGATCGACAAGACGCGCGCTGGCTTCGGGGCGGAGCGAGACAAGAGTCTCGCCGACGCGCATGCGCAGGCGGAGAGCATAGGCGCGGCTACAATGGCGCGAGCGGTGCAACAGGCGGCCGCGCTGGTCGCGGCGGCGAAGGCGGGCGTCGTCAAAGACCAAGACGCGGCCACGAGGGCCTGGGCCAAGTGCTCTTCCGATCTGGCGGTCGACATCGCCAAGCGTCTCGCCGCACGTCTCGAGGGGCCAACGGTGCAAGGCGTGTTTCTCGATTGGGCGCTGGCCGCGATCCGCGCTTTGCCGGCGGCGACGCGACAGGCGGTGACGGCCACGTCGGAGTTGCTGGAAGCGACGAGCGCGACGCCGCTCGATCTGGATACGCAAAAGCGCATATCCCAGGCGATCGGCGAGGCGTTCGGCGCGCCAATGGTCCTCGCCTTCAAAACCGATCCCGGCTTGATCGCGGGATTGGAAATTCGCACCGGGCATCTGGTGGTCAGCAATTCCTGGCGCGCCGATCTCACCCGAATCCTGGCGGAGCTCGCGCATGCCAAATGACCATGCAGCCCCGGCGCTGAGTTGGCTCGGCGCCGCGCGCCAAAACCTCAACGCGGCCGTGCTTGGCGCCAGGGGTCAGGAAATTGGCCGAGTCGAAGAAGTCGGCGATGGCATCGCGCTCATCTCAGGCCTGCCCGACGCGCGCCTCTCCGAGCTCCTAAAATTCGAGAGGGGTCAATTCGGCTTCGTTCAATCATTGGAGCGCGACCGTATCGGTTGCGTGCTTTTGGACGATGTCGATAGCGTCAAGGCGGGTGACAGCGTGCGCGGAACCGGCGATGTGGTGCGCACGCCGGTAGGTCTTGGCTTGCTCGGCCGCGTGGTCGATCCGCTCGGACGGCCGCTCGACGGCAAAGGGCCTATCTCGACGGAGGCGACAATGCCGATCGAACGTCCGGCGCCGGCGATCATCGATCGGGATCTGGTTGTCGAGCCTGTGCAAACCGGCCTGGTCGTGATCGATGCGTTGTTCGCGCTTGGACGTGGTCAGCGTGAGCTGATCATCGGCGACCGCGCCATCGGCAAGACGACCATCGGCATCGATGCGATCATCAACCAGAAGACTAGCGACATCATCTGCCTCTACGTCGCTATCGGCCAAAAAAGTTCGAGCGTGCGCCGGGCGATCGATGACATTTTTGGCGCCGGCGCGCGTGAGCGTTGCCTCGTGGTGGTCGCGGAAGCGGCGAGTTCTCCGGGACTGCAATGGATCGCTCCGTTCGCTGCCTTCACGATGGCGGAATATTTTCGGGACCGCGGCCAGCACGCGCTCGTTGTCATCGATGACCTAACCAAACATGCAGCCACCCATCGCGAGATCGCGCTGTTGACCCGTCAGTCGCCCGGCCGCGAGGCATATCCGGGCGACGTATTTTACGTGCACGCTCGCCTACTCGAGCGCGCGTCGAAACTCTCCAAGTCGAAGGGCGGCGGTTCGATAACGGCATTGCCAATCGCCGAAACGGACGCCGGAAATCTGAGTGCCTATATCCCGACCAACCTGATCTCGATCACCGATGGTCAAATTGTTCTCGACGCGACGCTATTCTACGAAGGGCAAAAGCCTGCGGTCGATGTTGGCGTCAGCGTCAGCCGCGTCGGCGGAAAGACCCAAGCGCGCGCGCTACGCGATACTGCGGAGACGTTGCGGCTCGACTATGCGCAGTTCCTCGAACTTGAGGCTTTCACCCGCTTTGGCGGTATGTCGGACGGCCGCGTTAAGCAGCAATTGACGCGGGGCGCGCGCATTCGCGCGATCCTCGGTCAGCCGCAGCATGCGCCTTGGCGCCTCGCCGACGAAGTCGCACTGGTTCTGGCGGTGCAAACGGGGTTGATCGACTCATTGCCCTTGGCAACCGTTCCCGCCTTCATGAAAGGCCTACGCGAGGCGCTCGATAGCGGGGTGGCGGATATCGTGCGCTCGATTCAGAGCGACGGCGCGCTGGATGAGACGGGCAAAACCAAGTTGCAGGCGGCGCTGGAGGCCTATGTCCAATCACTGACCCCGGCTAAGTCATGACCGACCGTCTGGCCGACGTAACCGCGCGGATCGGAGGTATTCGGCAACTCGGCGCCGTCATGAACGCCATGCGCGGCATTGCCGCGGCACGGTCGCAGCAGGCGCGCAATCAACTCGTAGCCGTCGATAGATACGCACAGACGATAGCACTCGCGATTGGCCGGACGCTGGCTCTCCTCCCATCCTCGGACCCTCCGCAGGCGCATCGCGCGATCTGCCCTGCGCTGGTGGTTTTTTGCGCGGAGCAAGGGTTCGCCGGAGCGTTCAGCGAGCGCGTTCTCGCCTCCATTCAAGGCGATTTGGGACAGTGCGAATTGTTTCTGATCGGCGCGCGAGGCCGCCCGGCGATCGCGGAGCGGGGAATCGTCGTCGACTGGCACAGCCTCATGCCCTCGCATTCGCCAGGCATCCCGAGGCTTGCGGACCGTATCGTGGAGGCCCTCTACGTTCGCATCGACTCCATGGCAATTGATGCCCTTGATGTCGTTTTCAGCCAATGGAGCCCAAGCGCTGGAGCGCAGGTGAAACGCCAAAGGCTTTTCCCGTTCGACCCGTCGGTCTTTACCAGGGCGATCCCTGCGGATCCGCCTTTGTTGAACCTCGCCCCTGACGTTCTCATTCGCGCCTTAGCCGCGGACTACATGCACGCGCAACTTTGCCGCGCGGGGCTACATTCCTTCGCGGCCGAGAATCAGGCTCGCATGGAGGCAATGGCGACCGCCCGAAAACAGGTCGAGCGACAACTCGGCGAGTTGCAAGCGCGTCAGCGCCTCGTGCGGCAGGAGGAGATCACTGCGGAGGTCATCGAGCTCGCCGCCGGCGAAACCGCGAATGAACCGGTTCGGGTTAGGTAGTGTCGCGTCGTCGTGAATTGACAAGTTTGTTGTGAACGTGCGCCACCCGACGTGACGCAAGCAATAAAAGCTGCCGCCACTTTGGCGGATAGCTCAAAGAATTAGCGCGGGATAGGTATCCGAAAAGATCTGCGCGTCCTTCGCCGCCCGTTCAGCTTTAAGCTGGGATCAACTCACAGCGCCGCCGTGAGTAGTTTCTGAGGCTACGCACGAGGTAGTCGCTGTGCGTAGCCTAATCGTGCAGTCGCAATGTCGCACTGGCGCATGAGGAGCAGACGAATGACGAGGTATTTCTTTGTGACGGCCGCCTTAATTCCGGGGACTACGGCAAGCAGCCCTCCCTGCGATTCGGTTGATGAGGCGCTCAGAGGCGCTCATTTCATGTTAGGCAACGGGTCGGAGTCGGTCTGGATTGTTGACAACGACGGTAATTTGATCCTCCCCGCTGATCAGGTTCGGTTACGATTGAGTTCGCCGAGTTCGCAACCGCCAGCACCTGTCGTTTTACAGACCGAGCTTTGGTAAAACCGCGACTTTATGAACACATCCAACGCTGGTAATTCATTCTCTGTCATGACGAAATTTCAAAATGGCGCCTGCGCGGTCCTTCCGAGTGTCTTCGACTCTATCCGCTTATAATTGACTAAGCTCGAACTTGCGGACCTGGTTTTCAGTACCGCTGATATTTTAA
>JAYTRP010000491.1:0-3786 GCA_043746145.1 Hyphomicrobiales bacterium
TTGATTAAGTCAGTCTTGAAACTCACGGCGGAACCGCCTCTTGTTTATGCCCGAGAAGCGATTTTCCTCGAAAGTGAGGACGTTCTTTTAGAATTGGCCTCGTCTCAGGCTCTACTTCAGGATGGTGGCGTAGGTGTTGGGATCCCAGCAGGTACCCTCTTTTACATCCGCCTTCGTCATCATCCGCGTCGGCGAATAGAGCTGGAACTTGATTGAACCAGCCTTCTGCTTGGCTTGCAGCAGCATGTTGACCGTTGATGCGATATCGCGGCCCATGCCGACGGCATTGTAATTGAATGCCGCTGAGAACGTGCCGTCGACAAGAGCGTCGCATTCGCTTTGCGCGCCGCCCCCCGACGTCACTAACATGACCTTGCCCTGCTTACCGGCTTGCTGAATGGCGGCGCCGGTGCCGCGCGCCTGACCGTCCCAGACATCCACGACGGCGCAAAGGTCGTCATTCTGCTGTAGCACCGTCTCCGTGATGGACCGCGCCTTGCTGGCGTCCCAATCAGCCGCTTGGCTTGAGACAATTTTAATTTCGGGATGCTGCGCGAAAACTTTCATTAGGCCTTGTACCTGATAGAAGCTGACGCCACCGGTAAGAACGCCCTGAACGATCGCGACCTTGCCCGATTTGCCCGAGCCGGCACCGCAAGACTTTATCACGTAGTTGGCTTCCTGCTCGCCGATTGAAATGAAATCAGGACCAACAAACGCGTCAGTCTGATATGCGCCTTGCATATTGACCTGCACGACGTAGATGCCTGCGTCATTGGCCTTTTTGAGGAGGCGCGCGAGAGACTGAATGTCTGGATTCTGCGTTACGATGACATCTGGATGCTGAGCCACAAGTGATGTAAACGCCTGAGCCATGGCGTCCGTGCTCCAGTTCGGATCCTGTGTCGAGAAGCTCATCCCGTAATTTTGGGCGTTAAGCTTAGTCTCGCCGCCCCATGCCTGCGCCATATCAAAGCCGAGCGAAATCGGAAGGTAAGCAATCTTCTTGCCCTTCAGCGCCGACAGCGCCGGATCACGAAAGGGATCTGTCGCTTCCTGCGCGAACGAGCAGGTTGCCACTGTAGAGACTGCGCCAAATAACAAAGCCGATAGAGCGTGTCGGATACCCATTATTTTCTCCTCCCAAAAGATCGTCGTTTTTTGTTCGTCTTCTTTAGATGTCGCCCTGCTGACCGGTCTGTTCGTCCCGGGGGTTGATGATGCTGTCGATGACGATGGCGACAAGCAGAATGGCGCTTTTGACTAGATTTTGAACCGTGTACTGAATGTCCATGATTGTCATCCCATTCAGGAGAATACCAATCAGCAGCGTGCCTACGATGACGTTCCGCACGCCACCTTTTCCTCCGCTGAGCCCGACTCCGCCGAGCACTACGACAAGAATAACGTCGTAGATCAAGTTGGACGTCACGATTCTCGTGTTCATGGAGTTGACGGAAGTCGCCGTTATCAGCCCGGCCATATAGGCGGCGGCGCCAGCCAGTATATACTGAAACACGAGAACGGAGCGAACCGAAACGCCACCGATGCGCGCGGCGGCGAAATTGTCGCCCATCGCATAGATGAAACGTCCGGGCTTCGCATAGCGAAGAAATAGATAGGCCGCGAAGGCGATCAGCGCTGCTATGATAATGGGTGCCGGTACGCCGAGCAGAACGCCCTGTCCGATCTGTCGCACCCAGCCGACGTCACGCGGCAGAAAGACGACGTCGATGCCAAGGATCATATGCGCTCTGCCGAACCCATAAATGAAGGTTCCCATCGCAAGCGTCGTAAAGAGCGGTGGAATCTCGGCATAAGCGATCAGTACGCCTGCGATAAGGCTCATCAGCAGGGCGAAGCCGAGACCCAGCAGCAACGCGATGAACAGTGGCGTTCCGCCGTTGGCGAGCTGAAACGCCCAAGCTACCGAGATCGCCATGTTGGCGACAAGGGAAAGGTCAATGCCTCGGCCAATGACGACGATCACCATGCCGAGTCCAAGGACGCCCAGAACCGCAACGCTCCGCAGCAACGAAAGAATATTCTGCGGGGTCAGAAATCCTTTAAGGAACACCGCGAAAACAGCGAACAGCACGACAGCAAGTGTAAAAACGATGCGCTCTTGATTGAAGCCGCGCAGTGTTATCATTCCCCCCATTCCGCACCTCCCCTCAACAATGTCTCAAGCGTCGGGACCGACCTCAAGCACGAGACGACCAGTGACTTCGCCGGTGCGCACCCTGTCGAGGGCTTCGTTCGGATGATGGTGGGGAACCCGCTCCACGGGCGACGCTTTAAGCGCGCCTGTTTTCGCGAGCTCGACAAGTTCCTTTAACTCCCGAAGATTTCCGACGTAGCTTCCGCGAATGGCGATGCCGCGAAGAGGAATCATCGGAATTTGCAGCGTAATATCGCCTCCGTAGAGCCCGACGGGTACGTAGGTTCCGCCCTTCGTAAGGCACGCGATTCCTGCAGTTGCAGTCGCGGTGGAGGCAACAAAGTCAATCACGCCGATGATTGGCCCGGCCGCCGCCGCCTGGATCTGTGCCGCCAGGTCAGAGTCCTTGCCGTTGACGCTAGCGCGGGCACCCGCCTCGGTGGCGCCGTGAAGCTTCTCGGGACTGACGTCGACGGCGACAATGTTATGATGATCGAGCGCTTTCAGTATTTTGATTGCCGCGAGACCAAGGCCGCCCGCGCCGATGATGACGACCGGATCGTCCGGGGCGAGCGGCAATAATTTCCTGACCGCCGAATAAGCGGTAATACCTGAGCAAGCGTAAGTGGCGGCAAGTGCTGGATCGACGTCGCCAAAATCAATCAGATGCTCGGGACGTTCCGCGATGACATGGGTGCCATATCCGCCGGGCTTGAAGACGCCGAGATGGTTCGGCCTAAGGCAGAGGTTTTCGTCGCCTGCCTTGCAACGATTGCAATAACCGCATCCGGCCCAGGGAAAGACAATGCGAAAATCGCCGATAGCGACGTTTTCAGCATCCGGTCCAAACGCGACGACTTTGCCGACGGTCTCATGACCAGGAATGAGCGGCAGGCTTACGCCTCGATCCGCAAGCGAAAGTCGCTTGCCGCCACCAAGATCGTAGTAGCCGTCCTGGAAGTAGAGGTCAGAGTGACAAATGCCGCAATGCGTGACTTTTAGCAGGACCTGGGTCCCGTGCGGCTCTGGAGTCGCGCGTTCGATTTCCTCTAGCGGAACACCGTTCTTAACGACTGCCCATCCGCGCATGATCGCAATCCTCCCGCATTTCCGCCCGTGGCAATCAATACAGCAAACATTGCATATCCGGTCAAGTGGCAATGTTGTCCGATTTGTCCATTGCGACTTTCTTGTTGAAAACGCGCGGAAACGTGCGCCGTCGCAGAAGATTCCAACCATGCCTTGGCCGGAACGCCGCGAGAAACTCTGCTTATTGACGTCGGGCGTCGCGGCACTCTATCATGTTGTCCGTATATGTTGAGCGCCGATTCGATCGATCGTTTGTCGAATTCAGTGCGGGAGGATGAATTTGACGACTGACGACACTGCCCGCAAGGGCGTCAAGTCCAGGACGCCAACCGGCCGCTATTTCGAGGACTTCGAGATCGGCGACGTCTATGAGCATTGGCCCGGTCGAACGATCAATGAGACGGACAACACCTGGTTCACGCTGCTGACCATGAACACGCATCCGCTGCATTTTGATGCCGTCTATGCCGAGAAGTCAGAATTTATGCGCCCTCTTGTCAACTCGTGCCTTACGCTGTCGATGGTTGTGGGCATGA
>JAYTRP010000492.1:0-3785 GCA_043746145.1 Hyphomicrobiales bacterium
TGGATTTCGTGCGCCGTGGCGGCCCGACCTTGCGGGTCTACCCCGATTTTCGCCGCTGCGAGCCTGATTCCGAAGGCGTCTGGCGCATGCCCAACAAGATGCTGGCGGTTCGGCATCGCTTCAACATCGGCTCGATCACGGCGAACGCGGGGTTGATCGTTCAGTACGGTCCCGCGCCGCCGGGCGCCCGGCTAGGCGTGGTGGAGGAGAGTTTCATCACCCGCATGCAGCCGGGCGACAAGTTCTGGTTTGCGGGCAAGTTGCTCGAATTTGCGCGCGTTCGCGACCAGATCGCCTATGTGAGGAAGGCGAACGGCGGCCGGGCGACGATTCCGCGCTGGAATGGCGGCCGCATGCCACTCTCGACCACGCTCGCCGACGCGATGGTGGAGGAGATGGCCAAAGCGGGACGCGGCGTTTTCGACAGCCCGGAACTCAGCGCCGCAAGGCCCATGCTGGAGTTGCAGGCGCGCTGGTCGACGCTACCCACGCCCGACACGCTGCTCGCGGAAACGCTGAAGACCCGCGAAGGCTGGCATCTGTTCCTCTATCCCTTCGCGGGCCGCAACGTGCATCTGGGCTTAGCAAGCCTGATCGCCTGGCGCGCGGGTCAGATCGCGCCCGGCACATTCTCCATGGCGGTTAATGATTACGGCCTCGACCTGCTCAGCGGCGCTGAGCGGGACTGGGCGGGCGACCTCCCGCGGCTGCTCGACGCCTCGCGCGATGGCGAGACGCTGGCGCGCGAAACGCTCGCGAGCCTCAACGCAAGCGAACTGACCCGGCAACGCTTCCGCGACGTTGCGCGCATTTCGGGCCTTACGCCCGGAGCCCGTCCCGGCGTGCGCCGCACCGCGCGCCAGTTACAGGCCTCGTCGAACCTCTATTTCGACGTGTTCCGCAAATATGATCCTGGCAATGCCCTGCTGGGCCAAGCCGAGCGTGAGGTGCTCGAAAACGAGCTGGACATCGGGCTCATCCGCGTGAATCTTGCCCGAATGGCGAATCGAAAATTGGTCGTAATACCCCTGCGGCGCTGCTCGCCGCTCGCGTTTCCCCTTATGGTCGAGGGCTTTCGCGAAATGCTCACCAACGAAGCGCTGGCGGCGCGGGTCGAACGCATGGTCGCCGCGCTTGAGCACGCCGCCGATCAATGAACGCCCACATCCATCGCGGCCTGACCCTGCTCGCCCAGCGCGCTGTCTGGGCCGAAACGACGCGGACCCTGTTCGTTGCCGACGTGCATCTCGGCAAAGCGGCTACGTTTCGCGCGTTGGGTCAGCCAATTCCTGCAGGAACGACGCGCGAAAACCTCGACAGGCTCAGCGCGCTGGTTGACTCGTTTGGAGCGGCTCACCTCATCTTCCTCGGCGACCTTTTTCACGCACGCGTCGGATTGACCGCCTCGCTATGGCGAGAATTCGAACTTTGGCGCGAACGCCACGCTCGGCTCGAAATTAAGCTGGTGATCGGTAATCATGACCTCAGAGTAGGCGCGTATCCCAGCGCGTTGCGGATCGAAGCTGCAGCGGAGCCGCTGTGCCTTGATGGTGTCGAATGCCGCCACGTGCCCCTTGACGCGGACGAACTCGCGAGCGGCGATACGACCGTCCTGGCGGGCCACTGGCATCCGGCGACCCGACTGCACGGGCCCGGAAGAGACTCGCTGCGATTTCCCTGTTTTCACCTGCGCGGACGCCAGATCGTGCTGCCCGCTTTCGGCGAATTCACTGGCGGCGCCCACGTCGATGCGGACCAAACGGCGGCCCTATGCGTTATCGCGGGCGAGCGGCTGACAACGATCCCCGCCCGCGCCGGCCGCGAACGGACTCTCACTCGGAGTCAATACGGAGATCAAGCGCGGAAGCGGGGCTACTAGACTCTTCGGCCTGTCAGTCCAAAGAGAAAAAGATGACGACTGTCCTGGCGCAGTGTCAAGCTCTACATTCAATGCGCCTTGTTTACGAGGAACCATTCATAAGCTTGCGCCAACCCATCGCGCAGCTTGATTGACGGAGCCCACCCGATAGCGCGCATCTTATCCGCGCTCATCAATTTACGCGGAGTTCCATCAGGTTTGCTAAGATCACTGACGATCTCACCCTTGAACCCGACGACATCGCACACGAGTTCAGTCAGTTCGCGAATAGTCAAATCCGTCCCCGAACCGACATTTACGTGAATTGCGTCGGAATAGACACGCATCAGCGTAACGCACGCGTCCGCACAGTCATCGACGTGCAGAAATTCGCGCCGCACGGTCCCCGTTCCCCACATTACCATCAATTTGTCGCCACGAATTTTAGCTTCATGCGCTTTGCGAATCAGGGCGGGCAATACGTGGCTAGATGTGAGATCGAAATTATCTCCGGGACCGTATAGATTCGTCGGCATGGCCGAAATGAAGTCTCGGTTGTGCTGTTCACGGTACGCCTGCGCGAGTTTTATGCCCGCGATTTTGGCGATGGCGTACCATTCATTAGTCGGCTCAAGCGGTCCGCTAAGGAGCGCTTCTTCCACGATTGGTTGATCCGCAAACTTTGGATAGACGCACGACGAGCCCAGAAAGAGGAGCTTCTCCACACCGACGCGGAACGATGACTCGATGACATTGGCTTGAATCATCAAGTTGTCGAATAGGAAATCGGCGGGATACGAAGCATTGGCCAGAATACCTCCGACCTTAGCTGCAGCCAAAAACACAGCGTCTGGCTTAGCGCTTGTCAACCATGCCGTTACCGCAGCTTGGTTCTTGAGGTCCACCTCCGATCGATCGACAATAAGAATTTCACAATTTTCCCGAGCAAGCCTGCGCACAATCGCAGATCCCACCATTCCTCGGTGGCCAGCGACCCAAACACGTTTCCGTTCGAGCGAATAATCGCTCATCTCACGACTCCGTCAGAACGGGCGACGACCGCATAACCTGGAGATCCGACTGGACCATCTCTCGAGCAAGCTCTCGCACCGAGGTTTCGTGACGCCAACCGAGTTTTTCGTGCGCCTTTGTAGGATCGCCAATCAGCAGTTCTACTTCAGTTGGTCGGAAATGGCGGGGATCGACTTCAACCAAGACTCGTCCAGAGTCTGCATCGTACCCCTTTTCTTCCACGCCCTCGCCCTTCCACACCAATGTGAAGCCCGCATCAGCGAATGCCCACTCGACAAACGTGCGCACCTTCGTCGTTTCGCCGGTAGCAAGAACGTAGTCGTCCGGCTTGTCCTGCTGCAGCATAAGCCACATTCCGCGCACATATTCCCTTGCGTGGCCCCAATCGCGCCGAGCGTCGAGGTTGCCAAGGTAAAGCTTGTCCTGCAACCCGAGATTTATAGCTGCTGCCGCGCGGGTTATCTTGCGCGTAACAAAGGTTTCGCCGCGAATTGGGCTTTCGTGATTGAACAGGATGCCGTTAGAGGCATGCATTCCATATGCCTCCCGGTAATTGACGACAATCCAATAGGAATACAATTTTGCGACTGCGTAGGGAGAGCGGGGGTAAAATGGTGTCTTCTCAGTCTGCGGCACTTCTTGAACAAGCCCATATAACTCAGACGTCGACGCTTGATAAAATCGCGTCTTATTTTCCATTTTTAGAATTCGGATCGCTTCAAGTAAGCGTAATGTCCCAATACCATCCGCATTTGCGGTATATTCTGGCGTCTCAAATGAGACCTGAACGTGGCTTTGAGCGGCAAGATTGTAAATCTCATCTGGCTGGGCTTGCTGGACAATGCGTATCAGGTTTGTTGAGTCGGTTACATCTCCGTAGTGAAGTATAAATCGC
>JAYTRP010000493.1:0-11612 GCA_043746145.1 Hyphomicrobiales bacterium
GCGCGGACTTTCGGGCGAGGTCATATTCAAAGGCTTCAGCCAGATCATGGCGATGCAGGAGCATGCGGTGGCGGCGACCCTGCCCTATGATTTCGTGATCTCTCCGACGGCGCCGATGACCGCCTACCTCGCCGAACTTCCCTCGCCGAGCAACGACCCGCTAAACCCGTTCCCGCATATCGGCTTCACTGTCGCCTACAACATGTCGGAGCAGCCGGTAGTGACGATCAACGCCGGGTTCAGCGCGGAAGGCTTGCCGATCGGCTTGCAGATCGTCGGGCGACGCTTCGACGATCTCGGCGTGCTCTCGCTCGCGCGCGCTTTCGAGGACATGCATTCATTTGCAGCGCTGCCCTGGCCGGAACCGCCGGCTCGCGGAAGTCGCTAAGCCCCTAATTCGAACGAGGTAGCCGCATGGCGCATGAAGAGAGTTCCGCGAAGGCTGGCAGGCTAGCCATCAAAAATGTCGGCCTCATGCTGAGCGGCGATCTCGCTCGGCCGATCCTCGACGCCGATGCGATCCTTTGCATCGACGGAAAGATTGCAGCAATTGGGCGTGCCGCCGACCTCGACTTTGAGGGCGCAACCACCACGATCGACGCGAAGGGCGCCTCGATCGCGCCCGGCCTGATCGACAGCCACGTGCATCCCGTCGCTGGCGACTGGACGCCACGCCAGAGCCAGCTCAACTGGATCGATTCTTCGCTGCACGGTGGCGTCACGTCGATGGTGTCAGCCGGCGAAGTTCACACGCCCGGGCGTCCGCGCGACGTGGTAGGCATGAAAGCGATGGCGATTACGGCGCAGCGGTGCTTCTCAAATTTTCGGGCTAGCGGCGTGAAGGTTCACGCTGGCGCGCCCGTGATCGAGCCCGAGCTCGAAGAAAAGGATTTCGCGGAGCTTGCAGCCGCGGGGATCAAGTTTCTCGGCGAGGTCGGGCTAGGCGGCGTAAAGGACGGGCCAACGGCGCGGAAAATGGTCGCCTGGGCGCGCAAGTACGGAATCAACAGCACGATCCATACCGGCGGCCCCTCGATTCCCGGCTCGGGACTGATCGACATGGATATGGTGCTCGAAGCCGACACTGATGTGATCGGCCACATCAACGGCGGTCATACCGCCCTGCCCGACGATCAGATTGCCGGTCTATGCGAGGGCTGCCGACGTGGTCTAGAGCTGGTCCACAACGGCAACGAGCGCGCGGCTTTGTTCACGCTGCGCACCGCCAAGGAGCTTGGCCAGCTTGAACGGGTGATCCTGGGCACCGACGGTCCGGCGGGGTCGGGCGTGCAACCGCTTGGCATACTCCGGATGGTGTCGATGCTGTCGTCGCTGGGCGAGGTGCCGGCGGAAGTCGCATTCTGCTTTGCGACCGGAAATACGGCCCGTCTGCGCGGCTTGGATTGCGGATTGATCGAAGTTGGCAAGTCCGCCGATTTCGTCTTCCTGGACCGCGCGCAACACTCGGCGGGAAAGACTATGCTGAAATGCGTGGAAGTCGGCGATCTACCAGGAGTCGGGATGACAGTGATCGACGGAGTGGTGCGCTCGCACCGCAGCAGAAACACCCCGCCGGCGGACAAGGCGCCAGTGGTAGTGTAAAAGCCCTCCCCCAGCTTCCTGGGAGAGGGCCAAGCCGACCCGAATCGGGTGCAGAAGCTTAAGCCGTCGGCTGATCGCCTTTACGACGATCCGCCATGAAGCGTTCGAACTCTTCACGATCCTTCGCTTGGCGGACAGTATCGAGCCAGTCCGAGAACTCGCGGTGCGCATCTTCGAGCTTGCGACGCTCGGCCTCGAGTCGGGCGAGTTCAGCGCCCTTCCATTCGTCGAACGCGCGATTTCCAGTCGTCGCCGTAAAGCCGCGAGCCCAAGGCGAGCTTGCCCAAGCGCGCGGAGCCGAAGGGCCAGCGTTGCCCATCGCGCCGCGGGCGTTGCGCCAAGCGCCCATTGCTACCGTCTGTAAGTCCGCTGCTCCGGTCTTTCGCTGAAAGAACTTATAGCCAAGAATAGCGAACCCGATCGGCCAAAACACGATGAAACCTAACACCATCGCGATCAGCTCGAATGCTGTCCACCGGCTTGCCGGGCCACAGCCGCGCCGCCAGGTCGCGTTCTTCCAGTCGTCGCCACTGAACGTGCGCCCCCCGTTCGAACTACCGTAAGCGCCTTCTGCCGTGCTCATAACGAGCTCTCCTGTCATGCCGCCTCGCTGAGACTGCCCAGTGGGCCGGCGTTAGAAGAGATTGGGGTAAACTACTCCTCGCGCAAGGGAGCAACGCGACTAAATTGCGATGCAGGCTTGCGCGGCCTATATCGGCGCGCATACGAATCCTTCCGGAGTCCGCCCGTGTTTCGCCGCGTCCTTGCCGTCGGAATCCTTCTCGCCCTCGCCGCGGCGCCTGCGGCCGCGCAGCTGAAGACCGTTCCGACCGATCCCGAGCAGGTCCATCTGTCGTTCGCCCCGCTGGTCAATAGAGCCCGTCCTGCGGTCGTTAACGTCTACGCTTCGCGCGTCGAGACGATGCCGAAGAACCCGTTGTTCGACGATCCCGTATATCGGCGGTTTTTCGGTCAGCAAGGTCAGCAGAATTCGCGAACCGCGCAATCGCTGGGCTCCGGCGTGATCGTGGACTCGAGCGGTCTCGTCGTGACCAACCATCATGTCATCGAGGGGATGACCGCCGTTCGGATAGCGCTGAGCGACCATCGCGAATTCGACGCCGAGATCGTGCTGCGCGACCCACGCACCGACCTTGCCGTACTGAAGATCAAGAGCGACCAGAAATTCCCGGTGCTGGACCTTGGCGATTCCGACGCGATCGAGGTCGGCGATTTCGTCATCGCGATCGGCAATCCATTCGGCGTCGGCCAGACGGTGACGCAGGGCATTGTCTCGGCGCTAGCGCGAACGCAGATCGGCATCAACGACTACGGCTTCTTCATCCAGACTGACGCCGCCATTAATCCCGGCAATTCCGGCGGCGCGCTGGTCGACACCTGGGGTCGACTGGTCGGCATCAACTCGGCGATCTATTCCCGTTCCGGCGGCAGCATGGGGATCGGCTTCGCGATCCCCGTCAACATGGTCAAGAGTGTGATCAACGCAGCCAAGCACGGCGGCACGGTCGTCAAGCGACCCTATCTTGGCGCAAGCTTGCAGAACGTGACCAAGGACATCGCCGATTCGATCGGGCTCGATCGGCCGATCGGCGCGCTGGTCGTTAACGTTGTGCCGGCCGGGCCGGCCGCCGAGGCGGGCCTCAAGCGCGGCGACGTCATCCTGGAGGTCGACGGCTTACCGGTTGACGATGCGCAGGGCGTCGACTTCCGCCTTGCCGTCAAGCCTCTCGGCGGCGTAGCGTCGCTTACGGTGATGCGCAACGGCGCGAAGATCATGGATCCGCTAAAACTGCGAACCGCGCCGGAGACGGTCGCTCGCGATACGGTGCTGCTCAAAGGCCACTCGCCGCTGCAAGGCGCGCAGGCGATGAACCTCTCGCCGGCGGTGCTTGACGAATTATCGCTAGACAGCCAGACGCTCGGCGTGACCTCGGGCGTCGTGATCGCCGACCCCGGCCAGGACACGCTTGCTGCGCAATTCGGCTTTCAGAAGGGCGACGTGATCGCCGAAATCAATGGCGTTGCGATCCGGACAACGCACGATCTCGTCGAGACGACATTGCAGCGCGCCTCGGTCTGGGATCTCACTATCTCGCGGGCAGGCCAAGTGATCCGCACGCAAATCGGCGGTTGAGCGTTTACGATTTCGGCAAAGCCATATAGCTGCTCGCCGGGATCACCACGGAAATACTGGGCACGGCGGGAGTCTCGCCCGCTTTGTAGGGACCCGGGATCGCGTTCTTCACCGGGGGCAGGCTTTGCAAATAATCGGCGATCGCCAGCGCATCCTCAGGCGTGAGTTGCGACAGCGCGGGCCAGGGCATGATCGCCGAGAGCTGACGGCCTTCAGGCGTCATGCCCTTGGTAAAGGCGGTCACGATCTGGGTCTTGGACCATTTGCCAAGGCCGGTTTCTAAGTCCGGCGTCAGATTTTGCCCGATCCAGACGCCTGATGCGGGGTCGCCAAAGCCGGTGTCGGAACCAGCGAGTATTCGCTTCTGATCTGGCGAGCCTGCCATGCCTCCCGGCGTATGGCAGTCATTGCAGCCAGCAACGGTGACGAGATAGTGCCCACGTTCGACCGAGGTCGCAGCTCGCGCCGATAGGGGAGCCGCTACGGCCGCAGCAAGAGAAGCGGCAATAGCAATTCGATTGACGAAGCGCATGAGGAGCCTCCACGGTGTGAAGGCGGTTTTCTCAAACGTAAGCCGCCATGGCAATGCAAACGAGCGTGAAATTTACGCCGCCTTGCGCACTGCGACGGGCTTGAGGACAGGCTTGGCGGCGACGGGAGCGGCGGCTGCAGGCTTGGCGGGTGCAGGCTTCACCGCTGCCGGCTTGGCGACAGGCTTGCCCTTCACGAGACGGCGCTTCAACGACGCCCAGAGCGCGCGCATCTCGCCGGCTGCGGCGCCGTTCGGGTTCAGTTCGGTCACACCCCAGCCATTGCGCGCGGCTTCTTGGTAATCCACCCGAGCCAGCACGAGCGGCGTGATCAGACCGCCTAGCGTCTCCAGAGCTGCGACGCCTTCGTCGACGCGAGCGGATTGCTGCGCGGGCGGGCACTGGTTGAGCAGGAACACGTAATCGCTTTTGCCGTCCTTGAGAGCAGCGCGGGTCGTTGCGCTGGCCCATAGGTCGAAAGCGGTCGGCCGGGAAGGAATCACGTTGAGCTGCGCTGCTTCCATCGCCGCCGTCGAAGCCGCGCCATCCGCGCCAGGCGTGTCGATGATCGCGAGCGTGATCCCTTTACTTTCCAGGGCTGCGAGAACCGGCGCCAGCTTGGCGGCGGTCGCTGCGACCACAACGATATCGTCAGCCTTGCGGGCCTTCGACCAAGTCGAGAGTGTCGCCTGGGGGTCCATATCAATGATGCAGACTCGTTCTCCGGCCTCATGCGCGGCAACCGCGATCGATGAAGCCATCGTGCTTTTGCCCGCTCCACCCTTTTGGGTGACAAATGCAACTGTTCGCATGTAATATCCTGCCCTCGTGAGCTCGGAGACCGTGTGTTTCGCTGTCCGAGCAAATTGTTAAAATAGCCTCTCAACTTTGGGAGCTTATGGTTAACAATTAGTAACTCAGGCAACGCCCCTGACAAGAAGTCGCAAATTTAATGCTTACGCCGCTAGGAGCGGCTCGAGACTGAATCGACGGGGGTCGAGCCCAACGCCTGTCACAGGCATTCCCCGGTACTTGAGGCTTGCAAGCCTGTTGTGTGACACATCACAACGAGGCTGAACATTTCCTTTTATTTCTTGCGTCGAGATGGCCTCCGATTTACCCCAACAAATACACGCGAACGCTGCGACGCTCCGCGCGCTTCATGCGCAAATCCGCAAATCGTTCAAAACGCGCAGCGAGAGCCCGGAACATCGCCGGGCTTGGATTGACGCCTGCGCCTTGTTTAATGCCAGTTACGACGCGCTGGCGTTTCCGGGGGGCTATGAGGGCGCTTTGAAGCGCCTTCTGACCGGCGATCGCAACACAGCGGAGGCGGCGATCGTGTTTCTTGAGCTGCGCCCCTACTTCTTCCGCTCCCGGTACATGCACAAGAAGCTTGCCCGATGCGCCAAACGCGCGCCGCTTTCGAAGCCACAAGCGCAACGGCTTGGGTCCGTTCTCCAGCGCCTAGCGGAGTGGCGAGAACTCAGACGCCCCCAGAATTCAGGGAGACCCGCGCTGCGGCCTCTACAAGTTCAGTGATCAGTTCCTCGGCAAGGGTCTCCTTGGCGTCTGGGATAGCTCCTCTTGCGGTTCTCCGTGAAGAGGGCGCAGGCTCATGACTCTCATCACGAACCCTGCCCGATCAAATCTAAATCACGGGGAGAATCTGCGCCAATCGAGACCTGACGTCGCCGCCCAAGAGTTCGATGGTTCTGAGCCGCTGTTGGCGCGCAACCGGGCCCACGCTCATCTGCAAACAAACGCGCGTCAGTCCGCCCAGGAGATCGCTGATATGGGCGATCTTCCTTGCGACCTCGTCGGGGCTACCGACAATCAGCGCAGAACTCGGGCTTGTCATCTGTTCAAAACGCGCCCTCGTAATTTCGGGCCAGCCTGCCTTGCGGCCGAGCTCGCCGAAGACAACGCGATAGGGTTGGTAGAATTCCTCGCGGGCCCGGGCTGCGGTCTGCGGTCTGCGCGACGTAGCCGATTGCATAAAGCGCAACGCGCAGCCGCTCGGCGGGATGTCCGGCACGTCGTCCCGTTTCACGATACAGGTCAATCAACGGACGGTACCCGCCAAAGTCTCCGCCTATGACTCCCAACGCCAGAGGCAGGCCAAGCATTCCGGCCCGGACGAAGGAAGCGGGAGAGCCGGTCGCGCCTACCCAGATGGGCAGTTTTGGCTGAAGCGGTCGCGGATAAACGCCTTGTCCGTTGATTGACGGCCGATAGCGGCCCTTCCAGGTGATGACTTCGTTGTCGCGAATGCGCAGCAGCAGATCGAGCTTTTCGGCGTAGATCTCGTCGTAATGCCGCAAATCCAGCCCGAACAAAGAGAACGCTTCGGCATAGGCGCCGCGCCCGGCTATGATTTCCGCGCGGCCTGCCGAAACGAGGTCAAGAGTGGCGAAGTCTTCGAATACTCGAACCGGATCGGCTGCGCTTAGAACCGTAATCGAGCTCGTCAAGCGGATGCGATGCGTACGAGCCGCCGCAGCCGCCAGCAGAACGGCTGGCGCGGCGTCGGCGAACTCTGCTGAATGGTGCTCGCCGATCCCAAACACATCGAGGCCGTTGCGATCGGCAAGTTCAACCTCTTCGAGCAGAGCCGGAATGGGATTGCCCCCTTCTACCGCAGCTCCCGACGTTGCGTTCGCTGCGAAAGCGAAGCGACCAATTCCCAGTTCCACATTAGCCTCCTATCGGACAGTTGCACTGAGCTCTAGGGAGGAGAACCGGTTGCGCTGGTTCCAGCAGATAGCTGCAAATATGCCTGCCAGGACGACCGTGTGGATGGTGTCGCCATGCAGCATGAACAGCTGGGCGAAGAAGGCGCCCACGCAAATCATTCCCATGAGCGCTGCCCCGAAGAACACCGTCGAGGGCCATAACAGGAGGCCAGCGCCGACGAGTTCGCACGCAGCGGTAAAGTAGCGAAACCATTGGCCCAAGCCAACTTGATCGAACTCCTGCACCGCTGCCGGATGTCCAGACAGTTTGAACAGGGCCGCGCCGACGAAGGCCAAGGCCAATATCCCCCTTAGCAGCCAGAATCCGACTGTTCGCCAATTGGTCGCATAAATGGAACGCGTCGCATCAATCATCATTTGCCTCCGTCAAGCCGCTTGGCGTTGCGAGACTAAGATCGATGCTATATCGACTTCACAAGTAGGATTGTTTTTATGGTGTAGTATGGAAAACCTGACTAATGGAGATACCTGCCCCACAAAGACCGCTTTTGCTGAGCCGCCACCGGAGATCGCAGCCGCGCTGGCGGTTCTTGGAGGAAAATGGAAGATCCTGATTTTATGGCAGCTCTTGATACGCGTATGTCGATTCAATGAACTTCGTAGAGCGGTTCCCGGGATCAGCCAGCACATGCTGACCCAGAATTTGCGTGAGTTCGAGGATGAGGGTCTACTGACACGCACGGTGTTCGCGGAGGTGCCGCCGCGGGTGGAATATGCGCTGACCGATCACGGCATGACACTCGGATTGGTCATGAAAACGCTCGCCGAGTGGGCTCAGATTCATCAAAAACAGCGCTCAGGAAGGTCGCGACGATAACGTGCGCCGCCTGACATGGAGCGTCTGCGAGCGGGCTTTGCCGAGCCTTCTTAAATGATCATACGACCCGTTGAGGCGGCCTTCCGAAATTGGACACGGCGATTTAGTCGGGATCGGCCATCCGTTCCCGCGCGGCAACTGTATCCGGAAAGTCCAGAATGACTTAGCGCTCGGAGCAGGCCTCGCCTTCCGCGGTTACGACTGCATCGCCGGGTGTAACAAAGCGGCCGCCGTGGCGCGTCACTGTCGGCGGCGATTGAATTTGCTCTCGAGTGCTGCCTCTCAAAAGGAATTCGTGAGGCGCACAGAATTTAATATTCGTCCACGCACACGGCTCGCGATGCGATCAGCTAGGGTCTAGCGGAACGAGCCCCTTCGGCTTGCCATCAGCGGCGAGCGTGATCTTCTCGATCCTCATTTCAGCGTTCTTTAACAGGGTGTCGCAATGGCTCTTGAGCAACTCGCCGCGCTCGTACAGCACGATCGATTCCTCGAGCGCCACGGAGCCCTTTTCAAGCTTGTCGACGATCCCCTCCAATTCGGCCATCGCCGCCTCGAACGGCATCTTTGAGATTTCGGGAGGCGTGTCTGTCAAGCGCGTAAATCCCTGAGATAAACGGCGAGCGACCTAACACGTCCTCGCGCTCGCGTCATATCGGCAAAGCCGTGGTCTTCTTCACGGTGCGCAGCGCGAGCGTGGATTGAACGCGAGACACGCCGGGCAATTGGGTGATGATCGCGGTGTGAATGCGTTCGAAGTCTCCCGAGTCGCGAAATGCGACCCGCAGTAGATAGTCGGCGGCGCCGGCGAGCAGATAGCATTCGATGATCTCGGGATGATTGCGCACCTCCTTTTCAAATCGATCGAGCGTTGCCCGCCCCTGCTGGTCCAGCGTCACCGAAATGTAGGCCGCCCCCGCGAGGCCCGCGGATACGGCATCAAGCAGCATCACATAACCCGCGATAAGGCCGCTCTCCTCCATCAGGCGCACCCGGCGCAGGCAGGCGGAAGCAGAAAGATGCACTTTCTCCGCCAGCTCCACATTGGAGAGCCGGCCGTCGCGCATTAACTCGCGCAGGATTGCCCGGTCGCGCTCGTCGAGTTGGTCGATTCGCATGATCTATCCCAAAGGGGCCGAAAGATCGCAGATGCTGCGAACATAGCGCGGGAATTGTTCGCCTTCGATGGGAAATTTCTTCGAGGACGGCGCATGCTGCTTAGAGACGCAAGGAGCGACAGACATGTTGATTGGCGTGCCCCGAGAGATCAAGGACAACGAATTCCGCGTCGGCCTGACGCCAGGATCGATCGCGGAACTGATTCATCACGGCCACGAGGCGATCGTGCAATCGGGCGCCGGCGTCGGCTCGGGCCTGACGGACGCAGAATATGTCGCTGTCGGCGCCAGTCTGGTCGAGAGTCGAGAAGAGATCTTCGCCCGCGCGGATATGGTGGTGAAGGTGAAGGAGCCGCTGCCCGAGGAGCGCAAGCTGCTGCGCCGTGGCCAGATCCTGTTCACCTATTTGCATCTCGCCCCCGACCTTACCCAGACCAGGGATCTGCTCGAAACCGGCGCGACCTGCATCGCCTATGAGACCGTGACCTCGCCGCAGGGCGGCCTCCCCCTATTGACGCCCATGTCGGAGGTCGCTGGGCGATTGGCGCCGCAAGTCGGCGCGCATGCACTGGAAAAAGCCCAGGGTGGTCGAGGCGTGCTGCTCGGCGGCGTGCCGGGCGTGCCTGCGGCAGATGTCGTGATCCTTGGCGGCGGCATTTCGGGCACACATGCTGCGGCAATCGCGGTCGGCATGGGAGCCAACGTCACCATAGTTGACCGCTCCAGCGACGCGCTACGCCGGCTCTCGGCGCAGTTTGGGGCCAGCATTCACACCGCCTATTCTACCCGCTCCGCGATCGCTGACCTCGTTACCCGAGCGGACCTGCTGATCGGCGCGGTGCTCGTTCCCGGCGCTGCCGCGCCAAAGCTTGTCACCCGAGCCATGCTCGCCACGATGAGGCCCGGCTCGGTGATCGTCGACATTGCGATTGACCAGGGTGGCTGCTGCGAAACCTCGAAGGCGACGACCCATTCCCACCCTACCTACGTGGTGGACGGGGTCGTGCACTATTGCGTCGCCAATATGCCGGGCGCGGTGGCGCGCACCTCGACATTCGCGCTGAATAACGCGACTTTGCCGTTCGCCCTGGCGATCGCGGACAAGGGCTGGCGGAAGGCGCTGACCGACGACGTTCATCTGCGCGCCGGACTCAATGTTCACGACGGCAAGCTCACCTGCGAACCCGTCGCGCAAGCGCACGGTCTCGCGTATACGCCGGCGGCGAAAGTGCTGGAGGATTGACAGGAGCAAGCGCGGGGAAGGTTATGAATCGGCCTTCGGCGCTTTGCTCACATCGCGAGCTTGCGTAGTTTACGGTTGTGACCGTTTGGGAGTCTAAGCAAAGCTTCGCAGCTTTTAGCGTCCGATATCCCGTTCCGATCGGCGCTTGTGGGCGGCCAACGCCATTAAACGACGATCACGCCAAGCCTGTCGCTGGGCGAGCTTGTCGGCGGGAAGACGCTCACGTCGTGAAGCCTCGATCTTGTCCAGCACGGGTCCGCTCCAATCGGAACGCCATTGGCTTGAGGCGAATATTTGGGAATAAGCGTCTTCGTACCGCTTCACGTAGTCGCGTATCCCGCCGGGGGCATTGAGATCGATCGTTTCGAACGGACCCATGAACGACCAACGCAAGGCGAGACCCTCGCGAATGCCGATATCGACATCCTCAATACTCGCATAGCCTTTGTCGACGAGTCGGAACGCCTCCTCGAGCAACGCGCCCTGCAGCCGGTTCATCACAAAGCCGTCGAGTTCGCGCTTCATTACTATCGGCGCATGCCCCGCCGCGCGCAGGAAATTTGCCGTATGCTCAACGATCGCCGCATCCGTCCAAGGCGCCGGCACGACCTCGACGGCTGGAATTAAATAGGGTGGATTGATGGGATGAACGACAAGGCAGCGAGAACGGCCTTTTAAGCCGTCTGTGAACGAAGAAGGCAACAACGCGGAAGTCGAACTTGCAAGAACGACGTCGGGGGCCGTCAGCGAGTCAAGTTGGGCGAAGATGGCGCGCTTCACCTCGACATTCTCCGGCGTATTCTCCTGCACATGAACGGCGCCATCAAGCGCTTCTTGAAGACTCACGGCTGCGATGATGCGGGACTCGATCTCACCGGTTGAAGCCCCTTCGAGCAGGCCGTTGGCTTCAAGATCGGGCAGCAGAGTTCGGATGTAATCCAAGGATTTCGACGCTGCAGCCGAATCAACGTCCCAGAGCGCGACATCGTGTCCCGCGCGCGCGAAGCTGATGGCCCAACCCCGACCCACAAATCCCGCGCCGACGATAGCCACTTTGCTCATACGCTTGTCCCGCTTGAACGCCGCTTTCAGGTGGCGGCGACACTTTGCTTCTCCTAGCGTTTTCCACATATTTTGGAAAACGATTTGGCGACGACAGTGGCAAGCTCATTAGCTGAATCGCCTCTCCCGCGCAGATCGTTGTTCAGTGTCACGCGTTAATTGCCGAATGCGCTTAATTCGCGTGCGAGTCTGAAGAGCTTTTAAACTTGCGTAGCTTCCCGATCATCGACGAGCGCGAGCGTTCGGCATTGCGCGTAATCTGGAAACGCGGATTTCCCGCTGTTTTGCAGCGGGTTGATCGGTTGATTGATATTTTGGAGACATATTGG
>JAYTRP010000494.1:0-11607 GCA_043746145.1 Hyphomicrobiales bacterium
CATACGAGGACAAAGCGGTTCATCGAGGACGTGACGCCCAGGGTGAAATACGGAAGCCCGAGCGTCCCCAACCCATAAAGCGGGAATGCAAAATCGAAAAAACGAAACGACACGGCGCAAAGGCCGAGGAAGAGCAGGAATAGGCCGCCAGTGCCCAGCAGATGCGAGTGAAAAATCGTCTGCAGCGTCACTGCCGCAATCAATCGGTCGTAAAAACTCCCCTGGTTCCAAGCCGCTTGGCCTGTGATGAAGGCGAACGGCCGCTCGAATTCGAGTTGAAGAAACGCCATGTAAAGCAGTAGTCCAAGCATCGCCAACAGGCCGCACAAGGCCATTTTGGGCAGCAGTCTTGACCAAGGCAGACTGCTCTTCAGCGCAAGCTTAGTAAGGACCACGGGAAGCATTACAATTCCAGTCGGTCGAGCCGCGAGCGAAAGTCCAGCGCCGATGGACGCGAATATGTAGTCTTCGCGTTGCACGAAGTGGAAGCCGAGCAGTGCGAGCGCGAGAAACAGCGGCTCGGAATATCCGGCGGACAAAAACATCGACGACGGAAAAAAGCAGAAGAAGGCGACCGTGAGCACGGCGACACCGCTGCCCGCTTCGTCCCTGACGACCTTCGCCATCAGCATCGTCGCCGCCACCGCGCTGGCGTTCGCGACCAGCAGGAGCGCAACATATTCACTAATTCCAAACAGCGTCTTTGTGAAATAAGAGAGCAGCGGGTAGAGCGGGTAGAATACCGTCGAGCTATAGGAAGCTGGATCGTCGCTATATTGGTAGCCATGGTCTACAATATTGCCATACCATCCCGCGTCCCACCGCAACAATCGATCATACCAAGCGGTTCCCGCATCCCATTGACCGTGGATAGGTAAAGGTTGCAGTAGCTTGCCGAAGTAGATGCCGACAATAACGACAGTCCGCGATGCGCAGAATATAAGTATTGCCACTATGTAGACGTCGTATGCTTGCAATAGTTTGCGGATATTCGAAGCCAGCGAAGCAATGCTCTGAATATTGGATGATTTGGGGGAACTTCCGTCTTTCAACTGCAAATCTCGCTGAGGTGTGTCCTATGTGAGGGCCAAGTTGCGGTTACTATTTTATGTTCCGGTGCGCCAGCGTAGCCGATTCGTCGAGATCGCAGCCGGAGCTGGCCTGTTCAGATTTCTTTTAGCGTTAAGCACGTTAGCTTGCCGCCGCATCGCCGTTGACGGCGCGCTCGCAGTAATCGTCTGTAAATACAGAGCTATTCAGCTTAGAGTATCGCCAGGCATTCGCGATGCATGGCTGGGGCGCCTGGATTCGAACCAGGGGATGGCGGAATCAAAATCCGCTGCCTTACCACTTGGCTACGCCCCAATAATTGCAAAGGCGCGATGCGCTTCACAAAGCGCGCAGACCATAGGGCCATGGCCTTGCGCTCGCAACCCTTTCTCACCCGCCTTTTCGTCACAGTCCTCAGGCCGTTTTGGCGAGCGAACCTAACCCGAATTGTGCCGAGAAGAACGCACGGTAGGCGCCATCGCGGGCGATGAGTTGGGCGTGCGATCCCGATTCGATAGCGACCCCTTGGTCGATCACGAAGATGCGATCCGCGCCAATGATGGTCTGCAGGCGATGCGCGACAACGATTGTGGTGCGCCCCCGTCGCAAGGCGTCGAGCGCGCCCTGGACTTCGCGCTCCGATTCCGAATCAAGCGCGGCTGTGGGCTCGTCGAGCAGCAGGATCGGCGCATTTTTCAGCAAAGCCCGTGCGATTGCGATGCGCTGACGCTGGCCGCCGGAAAGCTGAGCGCCTTGCTCGCCTACGTTTGTGGAATAGCCCTCGCTGAATTTCATGATGAAATCATGCGCGTTGGCTTTGTGCGCCGCCGCCTCGATCTCCTCCTGCGTCGCTAGAGGGCGGCCGAGCGCGATGTTGTCACGGATCGCGCCGCGGAACAGGAATACATCCTGCGACACGAAGGCGATCTGGTCGCGTAACGAGGCGAGATCGACGCTCTCAAGGTCCTGGTCGTCGATCAGCACACGACCTGCGCGCGGCGCATAGAACCGCTGGATCAATCCCAGGATCGTGGATTTGCCGCCACCCGACGGGCCGACCAGGGCTGTCGTCTCATCCGCCTCGGCGACAAAGTTGAGGCCGAGCAGCACATCCTCGCCTTCGCGGTAGGCAAATCGTGCATTCTCGATCACCACCCGCCCTGACGACGTCTTTAAAGGCGCAAGGCCTGGCCGTGGCGCGTCGCCAAGCGGCGCATCGAGCACCTCGTAGATGAGGGTCGCGCCGACTAGCCCGTTCTGGACGTCGATCGGGAATCGGGCAAGCCGTTTGGCGGGCTCATAGGCCAGCAGCAATGCGCCCAGAAACGAGGCGAACGCGCCGACGTCCGCATGCTGCACCGCGACGCGCCAGGAGCCGTAGAAGATGGCGAATGCGATTGCGCATCCCGCCAGCGAATCAGCAAGCAGCGTGGCGAGGCCGCCGCCCGCCGCGATCTTGTTGGCCGAGCGTTCCACAATGCGAATCGCGTCGTACATCCGTTCGCGCATAACGCCTTCGAGATTGAACGAACGTACAATCCGCGCGCCCAAAACGGTTTCGCCCATGGTCTGCACGATCAAGGTCGAGCCATCGAAGGAACGCTTTGCGAACTGGCGAACGTGCCGGAGAATTCGGCTGATCACGTAGGTTGCAATCGGCAATGCGAGGAGCGCGCCGAGCGCCATGCCGGGATCGCGCGACAGCATCACGAACACGAGCCCAGCCACGGAGACGAGATCGCGCGCGAAACCTTGGACGACGAGTTGCAGCGAATCGCGCACGCCATTTGCCGCGAAAGCGAGCCTCGCCACGAATTCGCTGGAATGGCGGTCCTGGAAATAGGCAATGTTCTGTCTGAGCAGACGATCGAACACGCGCCGCTGCGCCGTCGCGACAATGCCGTTGCCGATTCGCGACAGGACGACCTGAGAGCCGTAAGTCGCCGCTCCGCGCAAGACGAACAGCAACAATGCCTCAACAGCGAGCAGCCGCATGTGCGAGAGTTTGTCGGCGCCGACCATGCCGTTAAGCACCGGCCGCAACAGCCATGCGACGCTCACGTTGGAGAACGCGATCAGGCCCAGCAGGCCGCAGGAGATTAGATAGCCGACAACGTGCTGACGCCCGAACTCGCGCACGAGGCGAACGAGGAGGTTCCCACTTCCGAAGCGGGCGGCAATGGAAACGCGATCGAGCATATGCCTGACTAGCGCCCCCTTATGAAAAGGGGAAGACTCTCTTGCGCCGGCCAACCGCGCAAAAGACCCGCTTTTCGAAACCTGTTGCTCTTTAGCGCCTACCCATCGGCCCAACAGGACGCGAGAACGTGCGAGGTCGCTTATATTCCACAACCACAGCCCGATTGCGGCCATTGACAAGTGTCGCTCTGCCTCGCGTCTGAGCCTGAATTTTCATCACCAAGGCTTTTACTTCATCAACTGGCGCACCCATCAAAGAAGCAGCGATTTCGGCGCGCTTCATCGGGTCGTCGCTCAGGGTTTCGGCGGCGATCAGCGCCTCTTCGAGCGTCGGTGGGTCACGGCGCACCCGCCGGGCGCCCCATTTTGTCTTCCAAGTCGGTGTTGTATTCGCTGGAGTTGTATTCGTCGTCGAATTCATGGCGTCCCTGCCTGACTTTGCTTTCCGCCCCTAACGCGCGGCCACGCGAACATTTGCATTTGAAATAGCACTTATGTTGCAGCGCAGCAAGAAATGCGCGCGCCTCACTCTGTCTATCTGAGGCAAAAGTGAAGCCGCTTTGCTGGTGACGATTTCCCGCCGAATAAATGGCGTAGCGTTACGCGGAGCTGAGGGTATATCTAACCGGTCTTCCCTCGCGATCTACAACCGCATGTCCCCCAGCAACGTTTCCGAACCTGCACCGTTCCGCGCTTTCCTGAACAATTTACAGAGCCGAGACGGACGCCGCGCTCGTCTCGATGAGGTCTATCGCGAGCACGAGCCGGATATCGTGACGCGGCTCGCCGAGGTCGCGGAACTAAGCCCTAACGTGGCGAGCGAAGCGCGGGCTCTGGCGCGTCGGTTAGTCGAGAGTCTGAGGGCGCGTCCCGCGGGAGGCATGGTGCAGGGGCTTATGCGCGAATACGCGCTTTCTAGCCAGGAGGGCGTCGCGCTTATGTGCCTCGCGGAAGCGTTGTTGCGCATCCCCGATCCCGCCACCCGAGACGCCTTGATCGCGGATAAAGTCGGCGGCGGCGAGTGGCGCCGGCATATCGGCCAATCGCCCTCGCCGTTCGTCAATGCGGCAAGCTGGGGACTGATGATCACGGGCCGGCTGGTTGGGACGGTGGACGAAACCGGCCTGGGCGCGAGCCTGACCCGGCTGATCGCGCGATCCGGCGCGCCGATCATTCGCGCCAGCGTCGACACGGCGATGCGCGTGCTTGGCGAGCAATTCGTTTGCGGTCAGACCATCGAATCGGCGCTTGGCCATGCGCGCGCTCTCGAAGCGAAGGGTTTCCGCTATTCCTACGACATGCTGGGCGAGGCGGCGCTGACCGCTGGCGACGCCGTCAAATACCTTGCGAGCTACGAGACCGCGCTCGACGCGATCGGCGCCGCTTCGGCCGGGCGTGGGATCTACGAGGGGCCCGGGCTTTCCGTCAAACTATCCGCGCTGCATCCGCGTTATGTCAGAGGGCAGCGCGAGCGTGTGATGCGCGAGCTTCTCCCCACACTCAAACAACTTGCGCTGCGCGCGCGGCGCTGGGATGTGGGCCTTAACATCGACGCCGAGGAATCCGAGCGGCTCGACCTATCGCTCGATCTCCTCGAAGCGCTATGCCACGATCCCGATCTCGCGGGCTGGAACGGCGTCGGCTTCGTCGTCCAAGCTTATCAGAAGCGGGCCTACGAGGCGCTCGGCTGGATCATCGACCTCGCGCGTGCGACCCAACGACGCATTATGCTGCGGCTTGTCAAAGGCGCGTATTGGGATAGCGAAATCAAGCGCGCGCAGATGGAGGGCCTGGACGGCTTCCCGGTGTTCACGCGCAAGGTTCACACCGACGTTTCCTACATCGCCTGCGCCAAGCGGCTGCTTGCGGCGCCGGACGCCATCTTCCCGCAGTTCGCGACCCACAATGCGCTGACGCTTGCGACTATCCATGCGTTAGCGGGCAATAACTTCTATGCCGGCCAGTACGAATTCCAGTGCCTGCACGGCATGGGCGAGCCGCTGTACAGTCAGATCGTCGGCGCGGAACGGCTGCATCGTCCTTGTCGCATTTATGCCCCGGTCGGCTCGCACGAAACGCTACTCGCCTATCTCGTGCGTCGCCTGCTCGAAAATGGCGCCAACTCGTCGTTCGTCAATCGGATCGCCGATCCCAACGTGCCCGTCGAGGCGATGCTCGCCGATCCCGTCGTGGAGGCGCGGGCAAGTACGCCGGTCGGCGCGCCGCATCCCGACATCGCCATGCCGCGCGATCTGTTTGGCTCCGAACGGGCGAATTCAGCGGGTTTGGATTTTGCCAACGAGACGCGCTTGACTAGACTGGGCGACGCTTTGATCGCCAGCGTTGCGCCGCCCGCGCCGGAAGGCCGCGCGATCCGCAATCCAGGCGATGAGCGAGACATGGTCGGTCGGATCGACGATGTGACGCCCGCGCAGGCGAAAGAGGCGGTTGAAGCAGCTGCGGCCGCCTTCGAGGACTGGCGCGCACGAACCCCGGCGTCGCGCGCTGAGATTCTGGCCCGCGCGGCCGATCTGTTTGAAGCCGAAACGCCAAGGCTCGCCGGGCTGATATGCCGCGAGGCCGGCAAGACCCTGCCCAACGCTATCGGCGATCTTCGCGAGGCGGTCGATTTCCTGCGCTATTACGGCGCCCAGGTCGCGCATGGCGTCGCCAACGAGACCCATGCGCCGCTCGGCGTTGTGGTCTGCATCAGTCCGTGGAATTTTCCCGTCGCGATTTTCTCCGGGCAGGTCGCTGCGGCGCTCGCGGCGGGTAATACCGTCGTCGCCAAGCCGGCGGAGGAGACGCCGTTGATCGCCGCGCGCGCGGTCGCCCTTTTGCATCAGGCGGGCGTTCCCGCGGATGCGCTGCGGCTTGCGCCCGGTGATGGCGCCATCGGCGCCACGCTCACGAGTCACCCCCGAGTTGCGGGCGTGATGTTCACCGGCTCCACCGAAGTGGCTGACATGATCGCCGTGGCGCTGGCCGCGCGACTTGGGCCAGACGGCAAGCCGATCCCGTTGATCGCCGAGACCGGCGGGCAGAACGTGCTGATCGTCGATTCCTCCGCGCTTGCCGAACAGGTGGTGACCGACGTACTCGCCTCCGCGTTCGATTCAGCGGGTCAGCGTTGTTCGGCTTTACGCGTCCTTTGCCTGCAGGACGATATCGCCGACCGAACGCTCGAAATGCTGAAGGCGGCGATGCGCGAACTCGAAGTCGGGCCGCCCGATCGGCTCTCCTGCGACGTCGGACCTGTCATTTCGGCCGAGGCGCTGGCAGGTCTGAAACAGCATGTCGAGGAGATGCGTGCACGCGGCCTTCGCGTGTTTGCCGAACCGCTGGGACCTGCCTGCGCGCATGGGCATTTTCTGGCGCCGACGCTAATCGAAATTGGGTCGATGCGCGATCTCAAGCGCGAAGTGTTCGGCCCGGTCCTGCACGTGCTGCGTTTCAAGCGCGAGGCGCTGCCCGCGCTGATCGACGAGATCAACGCAACGGGTTACGCGCTCACGGGCGGCGCGCATTCTCGCATCGACGCGACGATCGATCAGATCTGTGCGAGCCTCGCGGCCGGCAACATCTACGTGAATCGCAACATCATCGGCGCGGTCGTCGGCGTGCAACCGTTCGGCGGGCACGGTTTTTCCGGGACTGGGCCAAAGGCGGGCGGCCCGCTCTACCTGAAACGCCTGTTCGCACAGGCGCCCTCGTGCTGGCCGCCGCTGCCGCAGGGGAGCGCGCCTAAAGCGGTGCAATTCGCGCAGGCGCTGGGCGTGCGAGGTCAGGGCGCACTCGAACTCGCGCGCGGTTCGCGGTTCGGTCTTGAGATCGAGCTTTCCGGGCCGGTGGGCGAGCGCAACGTCTATTCGCTAGGATCGCGCGGCGCCGTGCTTTGCGACGCCACAAGCGTGGACTCGCTGATCGCGCAAGCCGCGACAGCGCTCGCCGCGGGCGCCCGGCCGCTGCTGGATGGTCCTGCGGTGGAGGCGCTGATCGCCTCAATATCGCAAGCGACGCGGGCGCTGGTTGGACGCGCCAGCGGCGCCGGCGCTTTTGCGGCTGTGCTGACCGATCGCGGAGGCGCAGACCTGATCGCCTTCCAGACCGCCATAGCGCGACGCGACGGGCCGATCGCCAGCGTCTTTCGCGTCGATGCCGAAACGCTGCGGCGCGGAGAGGCGCCGGTCGACCTGCTGCTGAGCGAGCGCTCGCTCTGCATCAACACGACTGCGGCAGGCGGTAATGCGAGCCTGATGTCGATGGGCTAGGTCGCCGCCGGCGAGGTCGCGGACCGCGTCCTATCGCTGCAACTCCCGCCGTCGATGACGGTGAATTGACGAATGTCTTGGCGGTTCGCCCCAACGCAAACGCTCTCTGCGGCGTTCTCGTTGTTCCGGGAGACTGTGTCATGACCAATGTCGTTCCACTCCGCCCGCGCCCACCGTCGTCAACCACAGCGGGGCAAATAGCGTCGCGGATTATTGAAACTGATATTCCCGCGCGCATGGAGCGGCTGCTGTGGAGCCGGTTTCATACGCTCGTCGTGGGCGCGCTCGGCATAACCTGGATTCTTGACGGACTCGAGGTAACGCTTGCGAGCTCTATTTCGGGCGCCTTGAAATCCGAAACCGGCCTTTCGCTCTCGGACACCGAGGTTGGCCTCGCTGGCAGCGCGTATCTCCTCGGCGCTGTGGTCGGCGCTCTCATATTTGGCTGGCTCGCCGACCGAATTGGGCGCAAGCGGCTGATCTTCATCACCATCGCGATTTACCTCGTCGCAACTGCGCTGACTGGACTTTCCTGGAACGAGGCCAGCTTCTTCTTTTTTCGCTTCCTCACCGGCGCGGGGATCGGCGGCGAATATTCCGCCGTTAATTCGACGATCCAGGAACTCATGCCGGCTCGCTATCGCGGGTTTACCGATCTCGTGATCAACGGCAGCTATTGGATCGGCGCCGCGCTTGGCGCCGGGGTCGCCGTCGTTCTCTTGAACCAGTCGATCTTCCCCGCCGCGATTGGTTGGCGCGCCGCCTTCTTCGTTGGCGCCGTTATTGGAATCGGCGTCTTCTTTTTGCGCTTCCTGATCCCTGAAAGCCCGCGCTGGTTGATCATCCACGGGCGGGAGAAAGAGGCCGCGGAGGCGATCGACGACATCGAGAATCGGGTGCGCGCGGGCGGCGGGCAAACGCCCCCGGTCGCTCGTGAGGCGCGGCTGAAACTACAAACTCGCGATCACACGACCCTGGCTGAAGTGTTCGACACGCTGTTTCGCAAACATCGCAAACGCACGGTGGTGGCGCTGACGCTGATGGCGGGGCAGGCGTTCTTCTACAACGCGATCTTTTTCACTTATGCGCTCGTGCTGGCGCGTTTCTATCAAGTCGCTTCCGGCGATATTGGTTGGTACATCCTGCCGTTCGCGGCGAGCAACTTTCTCGGGCCGCTCTTGCTCGGCAAGCTGTTCGACACGATCGGCCGGCGCGTAATGATCGCCGCGACTTATGCTATCTCAGCGATTCTGCTGTTTGGGACCGGCATTCTGTTCGTCAACGACGCACTGACCGCGACGACGCAGACGCTTGCCTGGATGGCGGTGTTCTTCTTCGCCTCACCCGCCGCGAGCGCTGCCTATCTCACGGTCAGCGAGACTTTCCCGATCGAAGTGCGCGCGCTGACGATCTCGTTCTTTTTCGCGGTCGGCACCGGACTCGGCGGCGTCGCCGCGCCCTTCGTGTTCGGCAAGTTGATCGAAAGCGGGTCGCGGGTCAGCGTCTTCGAGGGCTACGCGTTCGCCGCCGCCTTCATGCTCGTCGCCGCCATTGTCGCCGCGCTATTCGCGGTGGACGCCGAGCGCAAATCGCTGGAAGAGGTCGCCACGCCGTTGTCGGCGAAGTAGGCGGGTTCCCAAAACACGTTGCTTAGGCTTTGCGGATCATCCGCCCCAGCACGCTTAATTGTCCCAGCGTCGCACAGTTCGCCGGCGCCGGCGTCATGGTGATTCCGAGCCGCTCGCCCGCCTCGACATAGCGGTTCGTCAGCGCGGCGGAGCCAATCACCACGGCGCGGCTCGCCCCTTGCGCGCCAGCGACAATCTCCGCGCCGATCAGCAGCCCTGACAGATATTCCCCGAGTTCACTAGGCGGCAGAACATCGAACAGGCCAAAGCTGCGTGTGGCGAAAATTGCGTGCAGCAGGTCGCCAGGGCGTTCGAGCAAGGCTGCTGCTTCGAGCCCGCGCACAAACCCCTCACCGACAATCCTTTCGGGGTCCGCCATCATGCGTCCGAGTACGCTGTGCGTCTTCAAAACCGCGAAAACCTCGCCGGTCATGAACGTCTCGAAGCTGACGATTCGGCCCTCTTCAACCCGCGCCCATTTGGAATGCGTGCCTGGCAGCACATAGATTCCATCGCCGCAGCCGGCCGTGAGCGCGCCGAGAATCTGCGTTTCTTCGCCGCGCATCACGTCGGGCGCGCCTCGTTTGTCGAGGGCGCTTAGACCCGGCACGATCCGCACCGGGCCGAGCCGTTCGGTCGGGATTTCGATTGTCGCAGCGGCGATTTCGGCGAGGCCCGCGGGGCAAGGCGCATAGGGCGCCTCGCGCCAGCCCTGGCGTGCGCCGACCATCCCGGATGCGATCACGGGGAGGCTCGGCCAGCGCTTGGTCCAATTCTCGAGTTGGCCGGCGAGGTAGGATTCGTGGGCGCCCGCGCTCAGCGCAAGCGCGCCTTCGCCGCTGGCGATCTCGTCTATCGCGCCGCCCTTGTCATCCCCGAGATATGCGCGGAACGAACTCGTCCCCCAGTCGACGCTGATCAAGGCGGGCGCGCGTGGAGACAAGGATGATTCTCACCACGCGCGGTAGCGTTAGAGAGTCCGCAAGCTCGCCGCGCGGCCGAACGTCCGGACTGGCGCGAACCGCGCCTCGCTTAGGAACTTGACGAGGCGCTGCTTGCCGCGCAAGTCCAAAGTTGTCGCTGGCATCGTGTGCCGCCAATTTCTTGGCTGATCGAGGACGCCCCGCGCCCGCGCCTTTTCGTTCGGCGGCTAGGGAAACCTCATAAGCGAATCAGGCGAACTCGTAATCAAGCGGTGCGAGTTCGTGCGTCACGTCGAATGGCTCCGCCACAAGAGTGTCGCGCATTTGCGTTGGCTCTCACCGGTTCAACCTACATGCCAGCATGATTCGGCAAGACAGCTCTACGCATAATGCGGTCGTTTAACTGAAGGCGTTTCGCCGTCATGCAAATGCAGCTAAGGTCGGCGTTGGCGGGACGGAATAAGCGCGGAACCTTCGCGGGGAGGCGGCGTTCTCGGCGATCCGGAGGATTTTATGCACGCATTGCTGCTTCTTTTGGCCCTGTCGAACGGAGCCCCAAACTTGCCCATCGACAGAATCTGCGCTTCCGCGAAAGACGCAGCGCTGCAGGAGGACAAGAAGGGATCCTACGACGCTTGCGTCCGTGACGAGACGTCGGCCCGTGATGTGCTGCGCCAGCAATGGCGCCAGTTTCCTGCCAGCGTGCATTCGGATTGCACATTCTCGGCCGGTATTACCGAGAGCTATGTCGAAATGCTCACCTGCATGCAGATGGAAAGCGGCAAGGGTTTTGGAGCGCCGTCCGATGGACTGACCACGGGAACGAAGGTGACGCCTGGACCAACAGGCGTCTTACCCGCAGTGCAGCCCACCCCGTAAAATCTCATGTAGGCGCGCGGAGCGCCTACGCGAAAACGTACATTAGTAGTTGCGAAAGCAGTGCCAGCCTTGGGGGCCGGTGTGCCAACCGGGAGGGCATGTGCCGCGTGGGCGGCAACCGCCTGCGGGACCACGGGTCCAACCCGGGCCGCAGCCATAACGCACCTGCGTGGTTAAGTTTTCGCCCCTGAACGGGTCTGATGAGAACGGCATGGCTTGCGCCGCTAGGGTTGACAGACCGAGGCCAAGGGCAAGCGCGATAGCAGTTAGATTTCGCATCGATGTCTCCTCTTGTTTCGCTTTTGGTTCGTGAGCAATGCAAGCGACAGGCTGAAGATGCTTCACGTAAATTGAACGTCGGATGAATGTTCGACATAAGTTCATGAATAATCGTTAGGGGCTCGTTTCACCCAGACGCTGGAAGGTTAGCCATGCTGGTTGAGGGAAAATGGGTCGCCGAGTGGCAACCGGTGCAATCGAGTGACGCACGCGGCGGTTTTGTTCGGCAAATATCGAGCTTTCGGAATTGGGTGACGCCAAATGGTTCGCCTGGGCCGACCGGCGAGGCGGGCTTCCCAGCGGAAGTCGGCCGGTATCATCTGCTCGTCGCGCTCACTTGCCCATGGGTCTCGCGTACGCTGATAGGGCGGAAGCTGA
>JAYTRP010000495.1:0-3765 GCA_043746145.1 Hyphomicrobiales bacterium
CAGCGCCGCCGCAATGGTCGCGAGCCGCGAGGCGAGCGTCGCACGCTCGACGCGGAAGGCGAGCGCGCTCATCGCACGCCCCCGAGCCACAGATGCAGCCGTCCGCCGCGCGCGGCGCTGGCGAGGCGCACGAACACCACGATGAGAAACGCCGCATGACCGGCGATCAAAAACCCCTGCGGATGCACTTGCGCTCCCACGCTCTGCGCTACGCCCAGCACGATTCCGCCCGCCAACGTGCCCCACAGAGAGCCGACGCCGCCGATCACTGTCGCCTCGAAAGCGAACAGCAATTGCGCCGCCCCCGCATAGGGCGCGAAAGTCGCGCGCATCGCGAGGAACTCGCCTGCCACCGCGACGGTCGCCATGGCGATGGCCATCGAAATCGCATTGACGCGCGCCGCGTTGACGCCCAACAGCCCGACCGTGTCGGGGTCTTCGGCGGTCGCGCGGATCGCGCGGCCGAGCGCGGTGCGCGATAGCAGGAATTGCAGGCCGCCCAGCAAGATTACGGCGGTCGCGAAGGTGAGCAGCGCGAGGCTGCCGAGTGAGATGTCGTCGGTAAGGTCGAAGCTGTCGTAGGACAACGTACCGACATATGGGGCCAGCGAGCGGGTGTCGGCGCCGAAGCCCTGAAACAAAACGTTGTCGAGGACGATGGACAAGCCGAACGTCGAAAGCACCGGCACCAGCGGACCCGCTCGCGAACTGCGCTCGATCACAGTTTTCTGCAATCCCCAACCAAGCGCGGCCATCGCCGGGACGACGACGATCAGGCCCAGGAACGGCGAGACGCCGAAATTGTCGGCGAGCGCGAACAGCGCATAGGACGCGAGGATCGCGAGGCTGCCGTGCGCGAGATTGATGATGCGCATGACGCTGAACAAGAACGATAGGCCGCAGGCGATCAGCGCGTAATAGCCGCCGAGCAGCACACCCTGGATGATTTGGTTGACCCAGATCATTTCGCGCTTGCCCGGTCGAGACCAAAATAGGCGTCCGTCACCTCGTCGCGCGTCAATTCGCGCGCGCGCCCTTCCTTCACGATGCGTCCCTCCAGCATACAGATCACGCGGTCGGCGACGCCGAGCGCGCGCTTGAGATCCTGCTCCACCAGAAGGATCGTCGCGCCGGACGTCATCAGCGCCTGCAATTGCCGATAGACTTGGTCCACCGCGAGCGGCGACAGACCTAGCGACACTTCGTCGAGCAACAAGACGTCGGGGTTCGTCATCAGCGCGCGACCTATCGCGGTCGCTTGCTGCTCGCCCCCCGACAGCGAGCCCGCGCGTGAGCGTCTGCGGTTTTGCAGATTAGGGAATGCCTCGAATACGGCCTCCAGCGTCCAAGGCCCCGGGCGACCCGCGGCGGCGGCGAGCTTCAGATTGTCTTCGACGCTCATGCGCGAAAACAGCCGTCGTCCCTCTGGAACCAGCGCGACGCCCGCCTTGGCGCGTGCATGCGCTGGCGACGCAGTGACGTCGGCGCCGGCGAGACGGATGCAGCCGCCCGCCGCGCGATGCGCGCCCGCCAGCGTGCGCAGCAGCGTTGTCTTGCCCGCGCCATTCGCGCCGACGAGCGCGAGCGTCTCGCCCTTTTCGAGCGCAAAACTCACGTCCCGCACCGCTTCCAGCAGCCCGTGACGCGCCGACAGCTTTTCGGCTTCAAGCAGCGCCATGCGCGTCTCCGCCAAGATACGCTTCGACGACGGCTGGGTCCGCCATCACCGTACGCGGGTCGCCGTTGGCGATGACGCGGCCTTGATCCATGCAGACAAGGCGCTTCACCACCTGCAACAAAATATGGACGATATGCTCGATCCAGACGATCGCGATGCCGCGCCGCCGCAATTCCTGAATGACGCCGACGAGTTCGCCGGCCTCCGCGTCGGTGAGCCCGCCGCCGATCTCGTCAAGCAAAAGGATTTTGGGATTGGCGCCGAGCGCGCGCGCGAGTTCCAGGCGCTTGCGGTCGAGCAGCCCCAGCGTCTCGGCGCGGCGGTTGGCGACCCCGGTCATCCCGCACAGCATGAGCGCGTCGACCACCCTGTCGTAGGCCTCGGCGCGGCTGAGGCCCGGGGTCTGCGCCGCAGCGACGAACACGTTTTCAAACGCCGTCATGCCGCTGAACGGCCGCGGGATCTGGTGCGTGCGCACCAGCCCCAGCCGGCACCGCGCCGCGCTGTCGAGACTGGACACATCGTGGCCGGCGAGCGAGACCCGTCCCGAGGTCGGCGGCAGCGCGCCGGAAAGCACGCCGAGCAAGGTCGTCTTACCCGCACCGTTGGGGCCAACGATGCCGACCGCCTCGTCGGCGCCGACCTCGAAATCGACGCCATCAAGCACCACAAGCGCGCCGAAGCGCTTGTGGACGCCATGGGCGACAAGGCCGCTTTCCGGCATCTTCCACCTCAGCCGTTGTAGGGCGTGAGCTTGGCCTCAATCGGCACGTTCGGGTCGGTCGCGTGTTCGGTGACAAGATAGTCGAGCGGAAATTTTGAGCCCGCCTTCGCCTTCACCCATTGCGTGCCGATGATCGGTCCAGTCGCGACATTAGGCACGGGCCCGGCAGTGAAATCGACGAGGCCGGCGATGGTCGTAGTCTTCAGCGTCGCAATCGCCTTGGCGACGGCGGCCTTATCGCGGGGAGCTCCACTCGCCTGAAGCGCAGAGAAACCGGCATCGAGCAGCGAAAGGCTGGCGCCGAGTTGTTGCGTCCATTGTTTGCCTGAAGCCTTCTCGTAGCCTTCCGCGAGTTCGTCGCCGGAAACCCCGGTCAATGAGGATTTGTAAGGGAAGGCCTTGTGCCAATAAGCGGCGCTGGCGATATTGAAGCCGAGCGCGCCGAGCGCCGCTACATCGCTGGGGAACAACCCGGTTTTGGCGGTTTGGCAGATCTTGACGATTTTGGTGTAGCCCTGTTGCGCAGCCTGGCGCCAGAACGCCGCGAAATCGGGTGGGATCGGGAAGGTGTTGAAGATCTCGCACTTCTCTTTCTTGAAAAGCGCGATCTGCGCGGAATAATCCGTCGTGCCGTCCTCGTAGGGGCCGGGGTCGATGATGGTGAAGCCGGCCTTGGCCAGCGCAGGGGCAAGATTTGCGCGGATAGCATTGCCATCGGCATCGTTTGGATAAAGTACCCCGACCTTCTTGTTAGTCGGAATCAGATTCCACTGCGATACGTAGGTCTTAAAGAACTCGCCGCCGCCAAAGCCGAAATGATAGGTCCATTTGAACGGCGAGGGCGCGCCAGGCTTGGCGCCGCGTCCGAAATACCAGGCCTCCCATGGCATGACGGTCGAGAGGCACGGCACGCCCGCCGCCTCGCAGGCGTCCGACACGGGGTTGATCGTCTCGGGCGTCGAGACGGCCAGCATCAGATCGACGCCGTCGCCGTTGATAAGGGATTTTGCGAGTTGGCCCGCGCGGGAGGGATCGGATTGCGTGTCCTGATCAACGATGGTCACCGCATAGGTCTTATCGCCGATCTTGAGCCCGTTCTTCAAAGCCGCGCGCGCGGCTTCGAGCACATAGCCGTCGGTTTGGCCGAAGCCGCCGAGCGGACCCGTGCGCGGGCTGATAAAACCGACGCGCAGCGTGTTCTCCGCCCCCGCCGCGAAGGCGCCGCGCCCGGCGCCCGCCAGCGTCAGGCCGGCCGCGCCGGCGGAAATGATGAGCCCGCGTCGCGAAATCGAAGTGGATGAGAATAGGTCCGACATTTTTTTTCCTCCCGGTTGTTGTCGTTTGTCTGACGCTTATTAAATTG
>JAYTRP010000496.1:0-11515 GCA_043746145.1 Hyphomicrobiales bacterium
CACAGCGACGTCGACCTTGGGGTCTTTTCCGATCACTCGGGCCTTGAGTTTGCGGCCATTCGTGAAAATTACCATAATGTCGTTGGCGTCGCCGACAACGTGGTTGTTGGTAATGACAATCCCGCTGGCGTCGATCACAAAGCCGGAGCCCAACGACGCGGACTTGTGCGAGCGCTGCGGAGCATTAAAACCGTGGTTCTTGAAGAACTGCTCGAACATATCATCGAACGGGGTGCCCTTGGGCAGGTCAGGACTGGCGTCGGCGCTCTTTTCTTCGATCGTCTGGGTAGCGGAGATATTGACGACGGCCTCGGAAACTTGGTCGACGAGGTCGGCGAGGCTGGCGGGCCGGGATTGTGCGAAGGCTGGCGTCAGCGGCGCGCTGCCTAAGCCGATGCTAAGCGCGAGCGCGAGAACGCTCCGTTTCGAAAGGTCAACGCGCATTGGATTCATCCTCTTTCGTAGGTGTAACGCCTGAATGGGTCTGAAAGACGGGAAGTAACGGGTAATTTTGTCGCCCACGCGGCGGCGTACGAACGGAGCGCTACGCAATCGCCGAACGGGCGAACCAGACGAACAGCACGCCGAACGTGGCGGCACCTAGACCAAACCATCGCAGCCGCCGCGATTCGAGGCGCGCCACCTCGGCCATTCGCCGTCGCATGGGGTCCGTAAAGGCCGCCATCAGCAACCCTTCGATCGCAAACAGCAGGCCCAGCGCCGCCCCGAAATCACGCATCGAGCCGTCTCACCCTCACTTGGGCGGCTCAGGAGCCGGGGTCGGCGAAGGAGCGACCGGCGCCGTTGCGACCGGCGCCGGAGCTTGCGCCGCCATGGGAGCCAACTTTGGCGCATCGGCCGGTGTCGGCGTTTCAAAATAGCGGAAGAAATCGGACTTCGGGCTGATTACCGCGCGCGTATCCTTCAAGCCAGCGTCATAGGCTTGCATCGAGCGATAAAAAGCAAAGAAGTCGGGGTCCCTGCCATAAGTTTCGGCAAAAATCCGATTTCGCTCGCCGTCGCCTTCGCCGCGGATCTGGTCGGACTGCTGCTGCGCGGTGGCGACCGTGACGGTTACCTTGCGGTCGGCCTCCGCCCGGATCGTCTGCGACTGCTGCGAGCCCTGTGCCCGGTAGGACGCGGCGCGCTGCTGCCGCTCGGCCTGCATGCGGCGGAATACCGCCTCGGAGTTCTCTTCCGGCAAATCGGCTCGCTTGATGCGAACGTCGATGACTTCGAGCCCAAAGCGTTGGGCGCCGCCCTTCACCTGATCTCGAATGTCGGCCATCAGCATGTCGCGCCGATTGCGCACAATGTCGATGATCGTCGCCTCGCTGAGCGTACGGCGCAGCGCCGAGTTGAGCATGCCGCCGAGCTGCGCGTTGGCGCCAAGTACGTTTCCAACCGACTGGAAGAAAAGCAGCGGTTCGGCGATGCGATAGCGGATGAAGGCGTCGACCTCGAGCCGCTGATTGTCGGCGACGAGCACTTCCTGTCGCTCGTCGTCCAGCGCCAGGATTCGCTTGTCAATGTTCACCACCCTGTCGACGAAGGGCAGTTTGGCGTACAGACCGGGCGCGTCGATCACGTCACGCACCGGCTGCCCAAAGCGCAGCACGAGCGCCTGCTGGGTCGGATCGACGGTGAAGAACATCAGGTCCGCCGCAATCAGGACGATCGCTGCGGCGATGAGAAGGATTACGCCAAGGAACGGATTTTTCATTTGGCCGCTCCCGCCGGTTTGCCCGTTGCGGAATCGAGCGCGATGTAGGGCACGGGCGCGGCTCCGTTAGAGTCGAGCAGGGTCTTGCTCATGCCGCCCAGCACTCGCTCCATCGTTTCGAGATAGAGCCGCTCGCGAGTGACGCCGGGCGCTCTCTTATATTGATCGTAGACCTGCTGATAACGCGAGGTCTGGCCTGTCGCCTCCAGCACCGCTTGGCTCTTGTAAGCGTTGGCTTCAGCGAGGATGCGCGCCGCGTTGCCTTCCGCTTCCGGGCCGACCCGATTCGCGTAGGTCTCCGCGTCGTTGACTTGCCGCTGCCGATCCTGCTGCGCCGCTGTCACGTCGCGATAAGCGGGAATCACTTGCGCGGGCGCGTCGACCGATTGCAACTGCACCTGCTCGACGAGCACGCCGACCTTGTAATCGTTGAGCACTTTCTGCATGCGCGTTTGCACGTCGGGCTCGATCGACTTGCGATCGGTGGTCAGAATGCCGTCAATCGTCTTGAGGCCGACGACTTCGCGCATGATGCTCTCGGCGACGGACTTCACAGTCTCGCGCGGGTTCAACACGTTGAACACGAAGTCTTCGGGATGGGCGCTGTCGATGCGCCAGTTTACGCGGAAATGAACGTCGACAATGTTCTGGTCGCCCGTCAGCATCAAGCTTTCCGCCATGATGTCGTTGCGCGCATCGGTGCGGTAGCCGACCTCGGTGATCTGCTGATCCTGCACGGGCAGCTTGATGACCTCACCGACCGGCCAGGGCCAGTTCGTATTGAGGCCCGGCAAGGTGCGGCCGGTATAGCGCCCAAACACGAGGTTCAGCCCGATCTCGTTCGGCTGGACCGTATAGAACGTGCCCAAAGCGAGCCACAGCAGGACCGCAATCAACACCAACGCCGCGATCGCCAACGGCCCGAGGCCACCGGTCGGCAGACCGCTCAAGTTGCGCTGAATGCGGCGAATCGCGTCTTCTATGCCACCGCCGGGTGACGGCGATCCTCCCGGACCTTGGCCCCAGGGTCCCTGACCCCGTGACTGCCACGGCCCGCCTTGATTATTCCAGGACATGAAACCTCGAACGCGCACTGAGCGCCGCAACGAACGCCTATATAGGGGAGCAAAGGCGCGGCGGCAACGCGGCCTTCTGGCGCAAGGCGGGATGAGTTCCCGTTCGCTTTGCACATTCCTCAGCATGACCCCATTCGACCGCCATCGGCCATATGGCGCCGAATTTGCCGCACTGCGACACGGTAGAGCTGTCGATCCCAACCATGGAGGGTTTGCGGTGATCGATTACACGCCACCCGCGACAGCGACGTCCATTCCGCTGATCGATATTGCCGACACCACTTCGCTTACGCGCTCGACGCCGCGAACTAGCCGTGAATCACGGCGATTTGGCTTTCGTCCCGGTCGCCACTCCCTGCTTGAAAGACGCTCCCTTGCCCGGCGCGCCTGCGGCCTCCCCTTCGCGGGAGACCATCGGCATAATTCGCAGCGCGGCGATGCGGTTGTGCTGACGGCGCAGCACTTCGAACCGCAGGCCGTGGAACACAAAGGTCTGCCGCACCTCAGGGATCGTTCGCGCTTCGTGGATCACGAGGCCGGCGATTGTCGCGGCTTCTTCGTCGGGCAGATCCCAATCCATTGCACGGTTGAGATCGCGGATCGTCACCGACCCATCGACAATCAGCGAGCCGTCGAGTTGCTGGCGCACGCCCTGCGCCAGCACATCATGCTCGTCGGTGATGTCGCCAACGATCTCCTCGATGATGTCTTCGAGCGTGATAAGCCCGAGCACGACGCCATATTCGTCGACCACCAGCGCAGAATGAGTCTTGCGCCGCAGGAACGCCTTGAGTTGGTCGAGCAGCGTGGTCGCTTCGGGGATGAACCAAGCCTCTAAAGCGATGTCGGCCGCGAGGATGCGGCTCGCGTCGCCACCGACAGCGGCATAGGCGCGGAACAGGTCTTTGGCGTGCAGCATGCCGATGATGTTGTCGGGATCGCCGCGCCACAGCGGCATCCGCGTATAGGGCGAATCGAGCACCTCGCGCACCAGTTCCTCCGGCGGCAGGTCGGCATTGAGCGTGCGCATTTGCGTGCGGTGGATCATGGCGTCGCCGACTGGCACCTCGTCGAGTTCGAGCAGGCCGCCCAGCATGTCGCGCTCTTCGCGCTCTACCTCGCCGTCGCGGTGCAGCAGGTCGACCGCGCCGCGCAATTCCTCGGCGCCGGATACGCCGTGGTCGCCGTCCGCGAGCGAAAAGCGAAACAAGCGCAGCAACGCGCGCACTAATATTTCGACCGCGCTGACGATCGGACCGAACACCGTGACGAAGAACGCGACCACCGGCGCAATCCACAGCGACATGCGGTCGGGATAGGCGATCGCGATGGTCTTGGGCAGCACCTCGCCGAAGATCACGATCAGCGCGGTCATGACGGCGGTGGCGTAGATCACCCCGCGCTCGCCGACCGCCGCCACGATCACGCTGGTGGTGTAGGCGGAGCAGGCGATGGTGACGAGTTGGCCGCCCAGCAGCATCGCGCTGATCAGCCGGCCGCGCTGCGCAATCAAACGATTGGCGAGCTTGGCGCGCTTGTCGCCCGCGGTTTCCAACGCGTGCATGCGCGCCCGCGAGGCGGCGGTGAGCGCGGTCTCGGCGCCGGCGAAAAACGCAGCGCCGATCAGACTCACGACGATGACGGGAATAGCGACGGTCAGTTCCATGCGCGCAGTCTATCCCGCCGGAGCTGTCAAATCGAGACGGGGGCGATTGATGAGGCGTGCGATCCGGGATTGTGACGAGATGGCGGCTGGGAATAGGAAAAGCAGCAAAGGCGCTAGACCATCGCCAACCCTCGGTCCCTTCACCGCTAAATAGCAAAAGGGGCATTACGACCCACGCCGTCTTCGCGAGGAACGAAACGATCCCGTGTGACAAAGCGGAGCCGTTTCCCGGCTTCGAGAGCGGCTGCATTATGGCCCCTGGATCGCTAGGCTACGCTCACGACACAAATTGGGCGCCGGCTAATTGGCGTTTAGCGGATTAAGCCAGCGCCTATGGGGCGGCGATCCGTCGACGAAAGGGCATGCTTGCTCGCCAGCTACGACGATCCTCCACGCCCATTGCGAACTCCGGAAGTGACATGCTAGCGTGACCGTGACGTCGGCGGCGAACGATCGCTTGGCGCTTGGGAAGGGAATGCACCATGGGGACGAAAGATTTCAGCCGCCAATCCCGGCGTGAGCTGCTCCGCAACGCCGCGCTCGGCGGAGGCGCCGCCGCGATGTTGGGCGGCATGGGCTTTAGCCCGCAAATGGCGGCGCTCGCGAAGGAAGCCGGCAAATCGTCGAAGCCGCTTAAGGCCGCCTTCTCCAATGCAGGGTTGCAGGCGACCTGGTGCGCGCAGGGCAAGCAAGCCGCGGAATATTGGGGCTCCCTGTTCAATGTCGAGGTGACCTGGTTCGACGGTCAACTCGACGCGGTCAAGCAGCGCTCGGCGATCGACAATATGGCCTCCCAGAAGTGGGACTTCGTCGCGATCCAGGCGTTCGGCATCGGCACGCTGACCGCCCCCGTCAATAAGATGATCGACGCGGGCATTCCCGTGATCGACATGGACACGCTGATCGCGCCGCTCGACACGATCAACGTTCACACCTTGCTCGCGCCCGACAACGAGTTCATGGGCTCCTCGGTCACTCAGGCGCTGGTCAACGCGATCAACGGCGAAGGCACGATCGTAATGACGCAAGGCGCGCTGGGCCACACAGGCGCTCAGGGGCGCGCTCGCGGGTTCAAGTCGGTCATCGCGAAGTTCCCCAAAATGCAGGTGCTCGACGAACAGCCCGGCGATTGGGATGTGACCAAGGTCGCGCGCATCTGGGAAGCGCTGCTGACCAAATATCCCAAGATTGATGCAGCATATTTCCATAACGACGATATGGCGCTCGCCGCCTCGAAGGTGATGCAAGCCAAAGGGCGCACCGAGACCAAGATCGGCGGCTGCGACGCGATGCCCCCCGCCATCAAGGCGATCCAGGGCGGACAGATGTTTGCGACCGTGCGTAACCCTTCCTGCCGCATCCACGGAGGCGCGATCATCGCTGGCGTTGGCGCGGTCATGAACGGCGACAAGACGGGAACAAACATCCCCAAGAGCATCGTCACCGACGGCCCGGTCGTCACCAAGGCGAATGCGGACGGGATTCTGTGGATGGAGGAGCAATTCCTTATCTAGGCAAAACTGTATTGCACTCATCGTCCTTCCCGTGGGGAGGGCGAATCCCTGCGCGCCAGGCGCGTAGGGTTTTTTTATCTCCGCTTAGAGTGTGCTTATGCCGCCGCGTCTCGAAATGAAAAACATGACAAAGGCGTTTGGCGGCGTGCAAGCGCTACGCGGGGTCGATCTCACCTTGCGCGCCGGCTCGATCCACGGCGTCGCGGGCGAGAACGGCGCGGGCAAAAGCACGCTGATGAAAATCATCGCCGGAGTGCATCCCGGCGACGCGGGCGAAATGAGCGTCGAGGGCAAGCCGGTGCACTTCCGCTCAGTTCGCGACGCGCGCGCCGAAGGTATCGGCATGGTGCATCAGGAACTCAGCGTTGCGCCCGATCTCACCGTGGCCGAAAACGTTTTTCTCGGCGCGCAGCCCGTCGGGGCGATCGGGCAGATCGCCTGGGGGCGCATGGCGCGCGAGGCCAAGGCGCAGCTTGAAAATCTGGGACTAACGATTGATCCTCGCGCACGCCTCGGCGATTTCCCGATCGGCGTGCAGCAGTTGGTTGAACTCGCGCGCGTGCTGTTTTCGGGCGCGAAGATCGTAATTCTCGACGAGCCGACCTCGGCGCTTTCGCCGCCCGAAGTCGCGCTCTTATTCTCAGTGCTGCGCCGCGTTCGCGACAGTGGGCGCAGCCTGATCTTCATCTCGCATTTCCTCGACGACATCCTCGAGATTTGCGACGAAGTCTCGGTGTTCCGCAACGGATCGCTCGCCGCCAGCGCAGCCGTCGGGCCGGGAATCGACAAAGCCTGGATCATCCAGCACATGATCGGCGCGGGGCGAGACGAACTCGGCGAGAGCTACGTCGCGGACATCGCGCTAAACAGCCGCCCCAATGCTCCGGTGATGATGAAGGCTGCGGGGCTCAGGCTCGAACCGTTCTATCGCGACATCTCGTTCGAGGCGCGCGCCGGGGAAACGCTCGGTATTTATGGCTTCATGGGCTGCGGCCAGATCGAGCTTGCGCGCACGCTGTTTGGAAAGTTGCAGCCGCGCGCGGGAACGCTCGAAATTGGCGGCGCTGTGACGCGGCTTGGCAATACCGCGGCGGGCAAACGCGCCGATATTGGCTTTGTGCCGGAGAGCCGGCGCGCGATGCTGTTTCGCGAGGAGCCGATCTTCAAGAACGTCACGATAGCGTTTCTCGAACATTTCTCGCGATGGCGGCTACGGCCGTTCGCCGAACGGGCCGAGGCGCGCACGCAGACGGAACGGCTCGGCGTTCGCCCAGCCGGCGTTGAAGCGCGGCTCGGGTCGCTGTCAGGCGGCAATCAGCAGAAGGTGGCGCTCGCGAAATGGCTGGTGCAGCCGCCAAAGGTGCTGGTGCTGGTCGAGCCCACGCGCGGAATGGATGTCGGCGCCAAACAGGACGTCGTTCACATCGTCAAGCAACTCGCGGCGCAAGGCATGGCGGTAATCGTGCTGTCGACCGAGCCAGAAACCGTGCTGTCGCTCGCCGATCGCGTGCTGGTGATGCGCAAGGGTGAAATCGCCGGCGAATTCGCCAATTGCGCGATCAGCAAAGACCGCCTGCTGGCGGCGGCCTGAGGGGGCTTCGAATATGTCAGAACCGACTTTGGGCGTTCGCCGGCCCGGCTTCGACGCGGGGGGATTCCTACGCGACCAGTTGCGCAACATCGCACCGTTCGCGACGCTGATCATCCTGGTCGCCTTCTTCAGCTTCGCCGCGCCCGCATTCGCCACGCTTGGCAATCTCGAGAACATCCTGCAACAGGTCTCGCTGACCGGGATCATCGCGGTCGGCCTCACCTTCGTCATTCTCACCGGCGAGATCGACCTGAGCGTCGCCGCAGTCGCCAACGCCACGGCGATCGTGCTGACCTTCTTCACGATGCAGCCCGATTACGTGAACATCGCCAATCTCCCGCTGCCAGGCGGGATCGCAATTTTGCTCGCGCTTGCGGCCTGTCTCGGGCTGGGCCTGCTCACCGCGTTCGGCGTGACCAAGATCGGCATTCCGTCTTTTATCATGACGCTGGCGATGATGCAGATCGGCGCGGGATTGTCGGCCGTGCTGGTGCGCGGGCAGATCGCCTATTCGGTGCCCCCGCTGATTTTGACGCTGGGCTCGAAGACGCTGTTTGGCGTGCCCTGGATCATCCTGGTGACCGCGCTGATGCTGCTGATCGCGCATCTCGTTCTCGGCTACACCCGCTTTGGCCGCTACGTCTACATGGTCGGCGGCAATCGCGAGGCGGCCGAATTCTCCGGCGTCAACGTTCGCTTCGTCACCGGCGCTGTGATGGTCATTTCGGCGGTCTGTTCGGGAATCGCCGGGATGCTCGGCGTCGCCTATTTCGGCAGCGCGCAGCAGAATGAGTTCGATACGTTCCTGCTCGACGCGATCGCGGCGGTGGTGGTCGGCGGCACCAGCCTGTTTGGCGGACGCGGTGGCATCGGCAACACGATCGTCGGCCTGTTCGTGCTCGGGGTGCTCAATAACGGGCTTGATTACGTCAAGATCGACAGCTTCCTGAAAATCCTGATCCGCGGCCTGATCCTGCTGATCGCCCTGATCGTCAACGTCTACGCCGAGCGGCTGCGCGCGGCGCGCAGCGTGGGGTCGTAAACGGGCTGCGTCGATCCGCGGTCTTGCCAGCGCGGGCCGATCCCCCTCATAATCCGGCTCGAGCACGGGGCCGCCGCCCCGAACCTAGTTTCGATTGCTCGCCTGGGAGGGCCGACGATGAACCTCGCCGCCGAACTCCTGCTGCCCAATCGAACCGGCTTACCGCCAGAGGTCGCCTATTTGCGCGAAAAGCACCCCGAGCCGACCTGGCGCGGGCACAAGAACTTCGGTGAAATGTCGGACTTCTGGCTTTACGTCCACGAGAGCCTTCGCGAGCACGGCGGCCATCTCAAGCAAGCGACCCATGCGTTTCGCGAAGGCGCAGTCGAGGCTGCGGGCTTTCAACGGTTCTTTGCTCCGCGCCTGCGGCAATTTCTGCAGCATCTCGAAGGACACCACGGCATCGAGGATCAGCAATATTTCCCGCGCTTCCGCGCCTTGGACAAACGAATGATCGTCGGGTTCGACCTGTTGGAGAACGACCACGCGATCATCCATGAGAAGCTGTCAGCTTCAGCGCAGAGCGGTCAGGCTCTCATCACGGCGCTTGCGAAAGGCGGCGACGCAGCCCGCCGGGCGGCTGACGCCTACGCGGACAATTCCGATGTTTTGCTAGACTGGTTGCTGCGGCACCTCGCGGACGAGGAAGATCTGGTGATCCCCGCGATTCTGGAGCACGCCGAGCGGGCGATCATTTTCTAGTCTCGTGTTATTCGAGCATAAACGTAAAAAGGGAGGTCACGAAGTGCAACCGACGCCTTACGCGCCGCTTAACGCTGCGAGCTTGGGTCCGCGCCTTGTCGAGATCGACGCGATCCGGGCGCGGCTCGGCGTTGAGGCTGCAACGTGGCGCGTGCGCGAGGTCGGCGACGGCAATCTCAACCTCGTCTTTATCGTCGAGAGCAACATGGGCGCGCTGATCGTCAAGCAGGCCCTGCCCTATGTCCGGATGGTCGGCGAAAGCTGGCCACTGCCGCTGAAGCGGACTTTCTTCGAATATCATGCGCTAAAACGCCAGGGTGAGCGAGACCCGGGGCGAACACCGCAAGTCTACCACTTTGACGACGCTCAGGCGCTGATCGTGATGGAATATCTGACGCCGCACAAAATCTTGCGGCGCCATCTCGAAGCGGGCGTCGAGCACCCCGGACTCGCAGGCCAACTTGGCGAGTTTCTGGCGCGAACGCTATTCCGCGGTTCCGACCTTTCGATGCCAACCGCGCAGCGCAAGGCCGATCTCGCGTTGTTCGCCGACAATGTCGCGCTCTGCGACATCACCGAGTCATTGGTGTTCACCGACCCCTTTTTCGCCGCGCCGCTCAACCGGCATACCAGCCCCGAACTCGACGCGGTCGTCGCCGAGTTGCGCGCGGACGTCGATCTCAAGGTCGCGGCCCAGCATCTCAAGCTCAAGTTCTGCAACCACGCCGAGACGCTGCTGCACGGCGACCTGCACACTGGCTCGATCATGGCGCATGACGGCGACGCGCGCGTGATCGATCCGGAATTCGCAGTCTATGGCCCGTTCGGCTTCGACGTCGGCATGCTGATCGCCAACTTCCTGATGGCGTTTTTCGCACAGAGCGGCCACGAGCAAGCCCCAGGCGAGCGCGATTCTTACCGCACATGGACGCTGGACGTCGCCGCCGACATCTGGTCGACCTTCACCGCCGAATTCACCCGTCTTTGGCGCACGGAGCGGACCGGAATCCTCTACCCGCGCGCTCTCTACGAGGATCAGGGCCACGCGCTTGCGGCGGAACAGGCGCTTGGCGACCTGCTGCATGCGATCTGGGTCGACGCGATGGGCTTTGCCGGCTGCGAAATCCACCGCCGCATCCTTGGCCTCGCCCACATTGCCGAGTTCGAGAACATCGCCGACACCGCGCGCCGCGCGGCTTGCGAGACCAAAGCGCTGAAGCTGGGCCGTTATCTCGCGGTCAACCGCGAGCGTATCGTGGGGTTCGCGGCGGTGCGGGCGTTGGCGGTGCGGTTGGAGGCGATAGGGTGAGGGATAGGGCGGCGCCAAGCCAAGGCGACGCGCCCGTCCTACCTCACGACAAGACATACAAAATCCCCGCCGAGAGTGCGATGGTCGCGGGCAATGTCAGGATCCACGCGGTCGCGATCCGCCAGAGCGTCGATTTCTGCAACCCGGCCCCCGATCCGACCATGGCGCCCGAAATGCCGCCGGTCACGACATGGGTTGTGCTGACGGGGAAGCCGCCAAAGCCCGCGCCGCCGATCGCCACCGCAGCCACCACCTCCGCCAACGCGCCTTGCGCTGGCGAGAGCGGTTGATTGCCGAGGCGCTCACCCAGCGTTTCCACGATTCGCTGATACCCCACCATCGTGCCGATGCCGCTGCAGGTGAGGATCAACAGGCCGCGCATCCACTGGACCGGAGGCGTTTCCCCTTCCGGCGGCTGGTAGATGCGCTCGTCATGGACAACCAACCGCAGCAGTTGGAACAGCAGCAGCGCCAACACGAAGCCGATAATGGGCGAGAGAAGCAGCGAGGAGAGGACGCTCCCAACCTGGGCCCAGTCGACGCCGTTACCGAGACCTCGTGCATGCGCCAGCGAATTTTCGACCGCGATCCCGATCAGCGCGCCAATGATGGCGTGCGAACTCGAATTGGAAATTTTCAACCACCATGTGCCGACGTTCCAAAACAGCGCGGACGTGAACAGCGCGGCGAACATTCCCGCCGCGACGCCTCCGCCGGGCGGCGAAAGAACATCGGGCGGGATCAATTCCACCAGGGCGAAGGCGACGGCGACGCCACCGAAGATCACCCCGAGAAAGTTCGTGATTCCCGACCAATCCACGGCGTAAACCGGTTCGAGCGACTTCGTGTAAATCGCCGTCGCGACGGAATTGGCGGCGTCGTGGAAGCCGTT
>JAYTRP010000497.1:0-3746 GCA_043746145.1 Hyphomicrobiales bacterium
GACAAGTGATATAGATTGGAGAATTGGCTGGTTAGGTATTGGTTAAGTAATCCCATTGTTGCCGATAGACGCTAGATACGATACTATGTCTTATGGCGTGATTGAAAATGGAGCTTATTCATGCCCTTACCTTTAGCTGATTTCTATTTCGCCCGGCGAAGCAGACAAAATCTTTGCTTGATGGCCTGCGCCGCTGTCGCTGCTGTTTTTCTCTACCGTCTGCATGTAACTGGCATCTATTTCGTGATTAGTACTTGCCTGTTCGCTGCTCCCGCGGTTCTGAACTATGCGCGAGCGGTAAAGGAACGGCACGGGGACGAAAAACCAGACTGGCTGGCGAAAGCTGGAAATTCAGCTCAGGACCGCCGCGAATTCGAACATCTGCCCTATGAAAATCCGTTTGAAGCGCAGCCTGGGCAACTCGCTCTCGAGGATCGGATCACTGCAGCGGCCGAGGCGTCGATGCAGTTTGGACGGCGCATCAGCATCGTTCATATCTACGCACCGGGAGCAGGACGCGAGGTCGTCGAACAAGCTGCGACAGTTGCACGCGCGAAACTCCGACCGAGTGACCACGTGGAAGTCGTTCACGACGATCAAATTATTGTCTGCGTCAACATGATCCGCGACATGCAGAACGCCGACCTCGTCCTAAGCCGCGTTAGGGCCGCCGTTTCAGAACAGGGAATCGATTGCGCCGGTTGGAGTTTTGGCCGCGCCCTTTGCCCCGTACACGGCTATAACGGAATCGACCTTATCGAGTCCGCGCGCCGCGACTCCGGCGCGTCACCGAAGGCCAAGCGGGACGACAACGGCGACAGCCACAACTACTCAAACGATGGCGGGTCGCTGATGTCTTGCAACGCCTAGGTTTGGTCGACGTCAGGTAGGATGATGAGGTCGCGTTCGTCGTCGTGGGCGAAAACCGCAGCGCCCTTTAACGGGGAGCTGGTTTGTTCAAACAGGTTCAGACGGGCCTCACTCGACCGCCACGTCGGCCTTCGCCTCAGCGGCCTTCGCCACGCGCGCCGCAGCCGCCAGGGCTGCAAGAGCGGGCTGGCTTGCTGGCTGAATCAGCCCCGCCGACATCACCAACTTGGCCGCATCGTCGGGCGTCATTGGCAGCTCGATCAAATCTTTAGTGGGCACAAAAAAGTAGAACCCCGTGGTCGGGTTGGGCGTGCAGGGGAGAAACACCGAGGTCATCGGCTCGTCTGGCAACGACTGCGCGATGATTTGCGCGGGCGCGGACGAGATAAACACGATCGACCATTGGCCCTTGCTGGGAAACTCCACCAAGCCGACTTTGCGAAATTGCGTCCCGCCTTCCTTGAAGACGGTCTCGAAGATTTGCTTGAGGCTCTTGTAGAGGCCGCGCACGATGGGCGTCCGGTCGAGCATCGCCTCGCCAATTCCAACCAGCGTGCGGCCGGCGATGTTCGCGGCGAGAAAGCCTAGGAAGGTAATGCCGATGAGCGCGATCACCACGCCAAACCCCGGGACATGCACCGGCAGATAAGTGTCTGGCCACCAACTCGCCGGCGCCAGCGGTCTCACCCAGTTGTCAACGGTATTGACCAGCCAAAACGCGACGTAAACAGTCAGCGCCAGCGGACCAAACACCACGAGGCCAGTGAAGAACCAGGACCTAAGCCGTGCTCCGAGCGAGCGCGGCAAAGGGGTGACCAGTTTGGTCTCGACCGACATGGAAAAGCTCCGCCGCCGAATGCGCCGCGATGGGAGCCGCGCCGAGGCTAGGCTACTCCACCGTAACCGACTTGGCCAGATTTCGCGGCTGGTCAGCATCCTTCCCCATGATGACCGCCGTGTGATAGGCGAGCAACTGCACCGGAGCGGCGTAGACGATCGGCGCAAAGCAAGCGCCGCAATCGGGCATGGCGAGGAAGCTTTCCAGCGCGACCCCAGCTTCGTCCGCCGCGTGGCGCTCGCCGATCAGAATGATCCGACCGCCCCGCGCCGCGACTTCCTGCATGTTCGAGACGGTCTTTTCAAACACGGGGTCGCGCGGCGCCAGCACGATCACCGGCATGTTGTCGTCGATCAGTGCGATGGGTCCGTGCTTCAACTCGCCGGCGGCGTAGCCTTCCGCGTGGATGTAGGAAAGCTCCTTGAGCTTCAGCGCTCCCTCGAGCGCGAGCGGATAGGCCGAGCCGCGCCCGAGATAGAGCGCGTCGCGCGCCTGCGCGAGCCGATGCGCGATCTTCTCCATCGCGGGCTCCAATTTTAGTGTTTCGGCGACCAGACCCGGCGTCGCCGCGAGTTCGGCGACCATTTCGGCTTCCTTCGCCGCGTCGATTGTTCCCCTTGTGCGGGCTAGCGAAAGTGCGAGAGAGGCGAGTGCGACGAGTTGGCAAGTAAAGGCTTTGGTCGAGGCGACGCCGATTTCGGGACCAGCCAACGTCGGCGCGGTCACGTCGGCGAGCCTTGCAATGCTGGAGGTGGCGACATTGACCACCGCGACGGTTTTCGCGCCGTTTTCGATGGCGTAGCGCATCGAGGCGAGGGTGTCGGCGGTTTCGCCGGACTGCGAGACGAAGATCGTCAGGCCACCCTTGTCGACCGGCGGCTCGCGGTAGCGGTACTCGCTTGCGACATCGACCTCGACCGGCAATCGCGCGAACCGCTCGATCCAATATTTGCCGATCAAACCGGCCATATAGGCGGTGCCGCAGGCGACGATCGTCACGCGTGAGAGCTTGGTTACGTCCACCGGCCACGCAAACGGCCGCAATTTCTGCGTGCTCAGATCGACGTAATAGGCGATCGTATGCCCAATTACTTCAGGCTGCTCGTGGATTTCCTTGGCCATGAAGTGGCGGTAGTTGCCTTTTTCCGCGAGCAAGCCACCCGCGGGGCTACGGATAAAGCGACGCTTCACGACCTTGTTGGCCAAGTCGCGAAATTCGACGCTTTCGCGCGTAACGATTGCCCAGTCGCCCTCTTCGAGATAGGCGACACGATCGGTGAAGGGGGCGAGCGCGAGTGCGTCAGAGCCCAGGTACATCTCGCCTTCGCCCTGCCCCACCGCGAGCGGCGCGCCTTTTCGCGCGCCGATTAGCAAATTGTTCTCACCACGAAACAGGAAAACAAGCGCAAACGCCCCGCGCATGCGCTTCAAAGCGGCGTAGACAGCGTCTGGCGGGTTTTTGCCGGACGCCATTTCGTCAGTGACGAGAAATGCCGCGATCTCGGAATCGGTCTCGGTCGCGAAGGCGTAGCCTTTGGCGATCAGCTCTTCTTTCAGTATGCGGAAATTCTCAATAATCCCATTATGAACCACCGCGAGCCGATCGCTTGCATGCGGATGCGCATTGGTCTCGGTCGGCTTGCCGTGCGTCGCCCAGCGCGTATGGCCAATACCGATTTCGCCTTCTAGCGGCGAGGTGAACAGCTTTGCTTCCAGATTGCGCAGCTTACCTTCGGCGCGCACCCGCCTGAGTTCACCTCGATCGAGCGTAGCAACGCCCGCGGAATCGTAGCCGCGATATTCCAAGCGCTTGAGCGCTTCGACAAGCCGCGGCGCAACGGGTCCACGCCCTACAATACCGACGATGCCACACATGGACAAAACCCTCCGCGAGCATTTCACCGGCAGCAAGGGCTAGGCCAGCTATTCGTCCCAATACAAATCAAGTCGGGGTGCACCAAGTCTTAAGACGCAACGTTGCGGCGGGATAATGTCACGGCGCAATTAGGAACAGCGACGGCGCGGAAATCACGAAGTT
>JAYTRP010000498.1:0-11484 GCA_043746145.1 Hyphomicrobiales bacterium
ACGACATATCTGGAACACGCCGAAGGTTTCTGCCGGGTAGCCGTTTAACGAGGGAACCGGAAACAATATTCAAACCCAGAGACAGGTTTGCTCCCCATCAGCTTTCAACCGGATGCAAAACATTCTGAAATAAGGTGTCGAGGAGTTTTTGTCCCCTCGCGAGCATCATTTAAGATAGTCCCGCCAAAACCTGCTGAGATGGGCTCACATTTGAACCCGCAAAGCTGAACGTTTAAATCCAGCGAGAGTCACCCAGGCTGGGGGGCAGATGCGCGGGGAGTTCCAGACCGCAGGTTGATCACCTGCCGCGAATTTAAAAGTGGAGACCGTCTTTGTCGCCTCGCCTACAAACCTCAGTTCCTTCGCTGAGAGAACAAGCATCTCCGTGACCGGCCTTGAGCCTCGAGTCCGTTCACCGCGCGCGCCGCAGTTTGAAACGGACGCTGACCCGTCGCAGTAGGGTCACAACGCTGGTCCTGAAATAGCACGCAATCAAGCGGAAGGTCGGTGTTTTGGACCGAATATGGATTGCCGCCGCCGCCCCATTTTGCGTTGACAGCTCAATTGATCCCGTTTAATGACAGCGCTAACAAGGCGCCAAGGCGTCAGCGGCATGTCCGCTGATAAATGCGACAAGTGGCGATGTCACACGGGTGGAAACGGATGTCATCGACGCAAAGAAGCGCTAAGCCGGGGGCCCAAGCGCAGTCGATCGCTTTGCCGGGGAAGTTGACGCAACTGCTGCGTGTGCGTGAGCTCAATGTTTTTCTCGCTTTGATCGTCGTGGGTGCCCTGATCGGCGTTGCGACGCCATATTTTCTAACCACCAACAATCTAATGGGCGTTTTTCGCTCGTTCTCGCTGACGGCGATCATGAGCATTGGCATGGTGATGGTCATCATCACCGGCGGCATAGATCTATCGGTAGGGTCGGTCATGGGCCTGTCGTCGCTGGTGACGGCGCTGGGATTTGGCGCCGGCCTGCCCACAGCGGTCTGCGTGGGTGCGGGCCTGCTAGTTGGTATATTGTTTGGCGCATTCAATGGTTTGCTGATTACCGGTATCGGGCTTCCCCCGTTCATCGCGACCTTGGGGTCGTTGAGCATAGGGCGCGGCCTTATGTATATTGTGACGAGAGGCGTACCCGTTACGCCCGACACGCCTGATATCTTTTCCGTGCTGGGGCAGGGCTATGTCAGCTTTGTGCCGGTGCCCGTCGTCATCATGTTTGTTATGATGATCGGGTTTTCGGTCCTGATGCGGCGCACCCGGTTTGGTCGTTATGTCTATGCGACAGGGGGCAACGAGCAGGCTGCGCGGCTTAGCGGCGTCAAGACCAACCGGGTAAAGCTGATTGTCTATATGCTGTCGGGAGCCATCGCCGCGCTCGCCGGGGTCATCAGCTTTTCGCGTTATCTTTCCGCCGAGCCGGCCTCGGGATTTGGCGCCGAACTCGACGTCATCGCCGCCGCCGCCATTGGCGGCGCCAGTTTGTCGGGCGGCATCGGCAGCGTAACTGGCGCCGTCATCGGCGCTGCGCTAGCGGGAATCATCGCCAACGGCGTGGTTCTCATGAACATCAACACCTACGCGCAACAAGCCATCACTGGCGCCGTGATCCTCATCGCGGTGAGCCTTGATGTGCTGCGTAGCCGACGCAGAGGAGGCTGAACAGATACCATCAGCAGTTCGATACGCGCGGACAAAGCTCCGCTCAGAATACCAAGATTAAACACCGGAAACGCAACCGCAAACAGGTAGGCAACACCATGACGTTTAAACACGTATCTCTTAGCGCCTTGCTCATCGCCGTGCCGATGCTGATGGCGGCTAACACACTGGCGAAGGACGCCAAGGACATTGTCATCGCCGTGATTCCCAAGGTCGCCGTCCCATTCTTTGATGACTGCAACACCGGCGCCAAGCAGGCGGCGGAAAAGGCGGGCGTCCAATATCAATGGGTCGTCCCGCAAAACACTCAAGGGGCCACTCAGGTCAAGATCGTCGAAGACCTGATCGCTAAAAAAGTCGACGGGATCGCGATCTCCGTCAATGAACCCAAATCCGTCGAAGGCGTAATCAAGCAGGCCGTCGCTGCGGGGATCAAGGTGCTGACGTTCGATAGCGACAGCGCCAAAAGCACTCGCAGCATGTATATCGGCACTATCAACGAAGCGGCGGGCGCGACGATGGGGGAGTCGATGGGCAAGGCTCTGGGCGGCAAGGGCGAAGTCGCGATCGTGACTGGCCAACTTGGCGCTTCCAACCTCAACGAGCGTATCGCGGGGATTAAGAAGGCGCTGGAAAAATATCCAGACATCAAGATTGTGGATACTGAGGGCACGGAAGATGACCTCGCCAAAGCAGTGTCGGTCGACGAAGCGCTCTTCCGCGGTCACCCCAATCTAAAGGGTATCTTCGGAGTCAGCCAGGTTGGCGGTCCGTCGGTGGCGAAAGTTCTCGCAACTAAGGAATTTGGAGACAAGAAGGGCGCCGTTAAAGTGTTCGCGTTCGACGATTTGCCCGACACTGTCAAAGGCGTGAAGGAGGGGTTCATCGAGGGCATCATGGTTCAGCGTCCCGTCACGATGGGCAGGCTGTCGGTCGAGCATCTGCTCGCTCAGATCAATGGGACCGAACCGTCACCAATGAACGTCGATACCGGCGTAACGGTCGTCGATGCCAACAACCTGGGCAGCTACACCAAGTAGGTTTTGCTCCTTAAAAAGAGGACGGAGGCGCCATGAATGTTCCTTCGTCCAACTCGAATGGCTGAGGCGCGTTGAATGAAGCCGTTCCTTGAAATGGAAGGGATCGCCAAAACGTTTCCGGGTGTGCGAGCGCTTAGCGGCGTCGATCTAACTGTGCGACAAGGTGAGGTACATGCGATCGCCGGTGAAAATGGCGCCGGCAAAAGTACATTGATGAAGATTATGACGGGCGTGTTCCCCGCAGATCCCGGTGGGATCATCCGCATCGACGGTGAGCCGGTCGTTATCCGTGATCCTATGCACGCTCGCGCGCTGGGCGTCAGCATCATCTATCAAGAACTTTCGATGGTGGAAAATCTCACTGTCGCCGAAAACATTTTCCTCGCACGCGAGCCGTTAAGTCGAACTGGCCTGATAGACATCGGGCGCATGGATCGCGAAGCCAAGAAAATTCTCGACACACTGGAGTTGCAACTTCCAACAACCGCCAAGGTTGGCGATTTGAGTATTGGTCAGAAGCAAATGATCGAAATCGCCAAGGCGATTTCCTACGCGTCCCGGATCATCATCATGGACGAACCGACAGCCTCCCTAAGCCATCATGAAACAGAAACGCTCATCTCGCTGATCAAACAGTTGCGGGGCCGCAATATCGGAATCGTCTATATTTCTCACCGCCTTGAGGAAATTTTCGAGATCGCCGACCGCGTAACCATTCTTCGAGATGGCATAACAGTCGATTCGCTACCGATCCAGGAAGTCACGCGCGCGAACCTTGTGCGCAAAATGGTTGATCGAGAATTGAGCCAACTCTATGCGTCGCATCCGTCTCATGCGACGACAGAAGTCATATTGTCGGTACGCGGACTCACTCTCAAATATTTTTCCCCGCACCAGGCGCGCGTCTCGAACATCGACTTCGATCTTCACAAAGGCGAGGTTTTAGGTTTCTTCGGGCTGATTGGCGCTGGGCGCACCGAAATCATGGAGATGATTTTCGGCGTTCGCCCCTACCTGGGAGAAATTCGGGTTGCTGGCCGGCGCGTCGATATCAAGAGTCCGGGCGCAGCTATCGCACTGGGGATAGGATTTGTGACCGAGGATCGAAAGGCGCAGGGGCTAGTGCTCGGCATGAGCGTTCGTGAGAATTTCAGCCTGACGCATCTTTCTGAGTATTGCACGCTCGATTTTGTCAACGAACGGCGGGAAGGCCAGAGTTGCAGCGATTATGTGCGGACGCTGGGCATCAAGACGCCTTCCATCGAACAGCAGACCCTGAATCTCAGCGGCGGCAACCAGCAAAAGGTCGTCATCGCCAAATGGGTGGCGCGAAAGCCCAGAATTCTAATAGTCGACGAACCGACCCGCGGCATTGATATCGGCGCCAAGGCGGAGGTTCATGCGTTATTGGCGCGTCTGGCGCAGGAGGGTGTGGCGATCATCGTAATTTCCTCCGATCTGCCCGAGATTCTGGCGGTCAGCGATCGTATCGTCATAATAAAAAATGGCGTTATTGGCGGCGAAGTCTTCAGCGCCAATGCGTCGCAAGAACGCGTCATGGAAGCCGCGACCGATTGATCCACGCGTCCACCAGGCGCGTTCAAATTTATGTAATCTGCACTGACGGGATAACTCATGAGCAAGCGCATCGTTTTCACGGGCGGCACGGGAAAAGCCGGTCGACATGCGGTCCCGCATCTTTTGACGAAGGGGTATTCGATCCTCAACGTCGATCTGAAGCCACTCGATCTTCCCGGCGTGAATACGTTGATTGCCGATCTCACCGATAGCGGTCAGGCGTTTAACGCGCTGTCGCAGCATTTTGGTTTCGAAGGCTACGAAGGTGGTAAGCCGCCGGGTGCCCCGGACGCTGTGGTGCATTTTGCGGCGATCCCGCGCGTGATGATCGAACCTGACAATAAGACCTTCGCAGCCAACGTCGTCAGCACCTACAATGTGATTGAAGCGGCGATGAAGCTGGGGGTGCGCAAGGTGATTGTCGCTTCTAGCGAGACGACCTACGGCGTTTGTTTTGCAGAAGGCGACAAGGACTATCATAGCTTTCCGCTTGAGGAAGACTACGATTCCGACCCCATGGACTCCTACGGTCTTTCAAAAGTCGTGAATGAAAAGACCGCGCGGGCGTTCGCCAGGCGATATGGCGCGGATATCTACGCTTTGCGCATCGGCAACGTCATCGAACCCGACGAATACTTGTTATTTCCCGCATTTCAGGCCCAACCCCTGTCGCGCAAGCGCAATGCGTGGAGCTATATTGACGCGCGCGATCTGGGCGAGATCGTTCACCTCTGTCTGGAGAAGGACGGGATGGGCTATCAGGTGTTCAACGCCGTCAATGACACCATCACTTTGAATACGCCGACCCGAGAATTCCTGACGAAAGTTTGCCCGAACACAAGGATCACTCGCGAATTGGGCGAGTTCGAAGCGCCGCTGTCGAACCGCAAGATTCGCGAAGTGCTGGGCTTCAAAGAGGCGCACAATTGGCGGCAATATGTCCAATAGGATGTAAGATTTGTTAAACAACTAACGCCCGCTTCTGAGAAACGGGCGTTGCCTCGAGCCTTAAGCGCTATTTCGTGACCTTCTCGCGCCAGACAAGTCCGGCCAGCGTGCCGTTTTTGGGCCGATATTCCAGACCGACAAATCCCGTATATCCCAGTCGGTCCAGGCTGTTGAGAATATAGCCGTCGTCCAGTTCACCGCTGAACGGTTCGTGGCGGTTCGGCACGGCGGCGATCTGGACATGACCAATTATCGGCATCAAGGCTTCCAGGCTTTTGGTCACGTCGCCATGCAGAATTTGTCGATGATAGATATCGTATTGAAGCTTCAGGTTGGGGAGTTTGAGATCGCGGATGAGCGCGGCGGCGAAGTCGAAATCGCTAAGGAAATAGCCCGGCATGTCTCGCCCGTTGATGGGTTCAATGACAATGTCGATGGTTTGCTTTGCGGCGGCGGCGCAAGCGAAGATGAGCGCCTCGCGATAGACGTTGACCGCAGCAGGGTCGAACCGATCGCCAAGGCCACTCATCACATGCAGGCGCGCGACGCCAGTCGCCTCGGCATAGCCCAGCGCGGTCTGCACCGAAGCGCGGAATTCCGCCTCGCGTCCCCGCAACGCCGCCATGCCGCGTTCTCCGGCGGCCCAGTCGCCGGGAGGCAGATTGAAAAGGGCGGGCGTCAATCGGTTGCGTTTTAGCCGGTCCGCGATGACGTCGGGCGCGTGGTCGTAGGGGAACAGGAATTCGACGGCGTCAAAGCCCGCCTCAGCGGCGGCGGCGAACCGGTCGAGGAAATCCCATTCGGCGAACATCATCGTCAGATTGGCGGCGAATTGCGGCATCGGTCTAGCTTCCCTTGGGCGCGACGGGCAGTGTGACGCCGGTGACGCTGGCGAGCATCCGCGCAACGGAGGCGTCGTCGTCGCGCTCCATTCCCGCCGCCGCCGTCATCAAGAACAATTGCAAGGCGGTGGAGGCGATCTGCAGGGGGAATTTTTCCTTGCGCGCCATGTCGCTGACAATGCCGAGATCCTTGGTGAAAATCGAAACGGCGCTTCGGGGTCGATAGTCGCCCTCGACGATATGCGCGCCGCGATTTTCAAACATCCACGAATTGCCCGCTGACGCGGTGATCACCTCGTAAACCTTCGCCAGATCGAGCCCAAGCTTGGCTGCGAACGTCAGGGCTTCGCTCGCCGCCGCAATATGAACGCCGGCAAGAAGTTGGTTGACCATCTTGAACGCCGCGCCAATCCCCGCCGCGTCGCCAAGTTCATAGACTTTTGCCGCCATGGCGCTGAGAGCGGGCCGCGCACGGGCGAACGCCTGCGGGGTTCCCGAAGCCATCACCGTCAACTGCCCGTCGTTCGCCTTCGCCGAACCGCCGCTGATCGGTGCGTCCAGATACAGCAGACCAAATAATTCGGCGTCCCGCGCCAGCGCGCGCGCGTCGTCGGGGGCCATAGTCGCGCAGGACATGATGACCCCGCCTGGCGTCATCGCCCGCGCGACGCCGCCCTCGCCAAACAGCACCGCGCGCGTCTGTGCGGCGTTGACGACGACGACAATCGCAATGCCGCAACCTGTCACAGCCTCTGCGGCGCTTCCAGCGGCTCTCCCGATGCGCGCGAGAGAGGTCATGGCGTCCGCACTAAGATCGAAGCCGGAAACCGGGATCTGTCGTCGCGCGAGGGAATGGGCGACGCCCAAGCCCATCGAGCCCAGGCCGATCACCGCAACTGAAACTGGCGCCTCATTTGTCATTGTCGTCTTCCGCCCTTACATTCACCGAACCGTGTTTCTTGCAGGCGGTACTGTGGACGAACCCGGCGCTATTCGCATCGTTAATATGGTTTGGGTTCGACAGTTTCTGTAGTAGATGGAGACGAGCATTATGGTAGCGCTGTCACCTTATAAATTTGTAGCCGAAACCAACCATAAGTCAACGCATAAGGCGACCGGTTGAGACTAGTCCCTCGTTGGAGGAGGAACGATGAAGCGCCCCGTTGCGCGAGAGCGCACGCGACTGCCCAATAGAAAGTCGCGCGTCACTTTGGCGGAGGTCGCCAAGCTATCCGATGTCAGCGAAATCACGGTCTCGCGCGCGTTGCGCGATGATGGACAAGTCACGCAAGAGACGCGCGCGAAGGTCAAGGCGGCGGCCGATCTGATCGGTTACGTGCCCAATCGGATTGCCGGATCGCTCGCGTCGGCAAGATCGAACGTCATCGGTGTCATCATGCCGTCTTTCTCAAACATCGTGTTTCCCGAGGTGCTGCGTGGAATTCATGCCGCCGTCGAAGGCTCCTCGTTTCAGCCTGTCGTGGGAATAACCGATTACAATATCAACATCGAAGAAACGCTGGTCCGTTCATTGTTGTCTTGGAAGCCCGCTGCGATGATTCTTGCGGGCTTCGATCACACCGACGCGACGCGCCAGATGTTGAAGCGCAGCGGTATTCGCATCGCCGAACTCATGGATACCGGCGCGGAACCCATCGATATAGCCGTCGGGTTTTCCCATAGGCGCGCAGGGTTCGACATTGGCCGTCACCTGATCGCGAGGGGCTACCGGCATTTTGGCTATGTCGGCCATGATTGGTCCGCGGATCGGCGCGCACGGCTTCGCTATGATGGCATAGTGGAAGCGCTCGCCGCGTCAGGGCTCACCCTAAAAGGCAAGGCGCTCGCCGAAGGTCCAAGCTCGACGGCGGCGGGCCGTGAGATGACAGCGCGGCTGTTGGAGACATCGCCGAATATCGACGTCGCCGTATTTTCAAACGACGACATGGCGTTGGGCGGGGTCTTCCACTGCCTGAAAGCGGGCGTCGCCGTGCCTGAGACGCTCGCCATATTTGGTTTCAACGGATTGGAGATTGGCGACGCGCTTCCCAAACGCCTGTCGACGCTTCGTTCAAACCGGTTCCTGATCGGAAAGACGGCGGTTGAGACAATTTTACAATCGCTCGACGAACGCCTGGGGCCGATGGTCATAGACACAGGCTATGAGATCGTGATTGGCGAAACCGCCTAGTGCAGTAAGTTAGTCGGCATTAACAGCGCTATCAGTCGTCGTCACCTAGATATAGGGCTGGGTCAAAGGTGCGGGATCGAGGGCTTGCCCTCAACGTGCTTAACGGAGACAATGTCGATGTCGGAGACCGCTAGACCCCGAGAAACAGTCGGCTCTATCGGCGTTGGGTTCATGGGCCATGGCATGGCCCGCAATATCCTGAAAAGGAATTATCCGCTTACCTTCCTCGGTGGAGCAAACCGCCCGCCGGCGGAGGATCTTACGGCGTATGGTGGCGTTGAGGTGTCGAGCGCAAAAAATTTGGCGGAACAAACGAGCATCATTTTTCTTTGTGTGACCGGGTCCGCCGAGGTTGAGAGTATTGTGAATGGATCCGACGGCCTCAAAGCTGGTTTGAAGGCGGGCTCCGTTGTTGTCGATTGCTCGACGTCGGACCCCAATTCAACTGTTGCGATCGCTCACGCGCTAGAGACGCTCGGCGTCGAATATGCGGACGCGCCGCTGGGCGGCACGCCCAAGTAAGCCGAAGTTGGAAAGCTCCATACTATGGTGGGGGCGAAGCAAGCCGTCTTCGCGCGCCTCCGGCCGGTTCTGGAGACGTGGGCGGCGCGCGCGGTGCATATTGGCGTGGTTGGCGACGGTCACAGAATGAAGTTGCTCAACAACTTTCTATCGCTGATATACGGCGCCCTTTATGCCTGGGCCTTGACGCTCGCGCAGAAGGTGGGGATCAGGCCGCAACGTTTTGACAGTGTTATTCGAGGCGGTCGCATGGACTGTGGGTTCTATCAGAACTTTATGAAACACACGCTGGAGCATGACCGCGACGCGCACAAATTTAGCATCGCCAATGCCTTTAAAGACCTAAGATATTTGGGATCTATGGCTGATGCGGCGAGGATGATCAATCCCCTCTGCAATGCGGTCAAGAACTCCTTTGCGCTTGCGGCCGCTAGGGGTGGCGCGCAGGACTTCGTGCCTACGCTGGTCGATTATATTTCTAAGGCCAACAATATTCGATTGGGAGAACCAGTCAGCGACGTCGCGCCGACATCGGTCCCCTGAGGAAACCAAAATGTCGTCAACTTCAGCGTTTTCGCCGGGCTCGTTTGCTATCGTCACTGGCGCGGCGTCGGGCATTGGGCTTGCGGCGGCTCTCAGGCTCGCCGCGCTGGGGATGAGGGTGGTGTTGGCCGATTTGCCCGGCGAGCGGCTCGACGCCGCGCTGGGCAAATTCGATGGCGTCGGCGAGGCCATGCGGCGCCGGTCGACATTGCGGACGCCGCTTCTGTGCGCGCGTTGCGACAAACCGTGCGCGCGCGATGGGGTAGCGTCTCCGTCCTCATGGCCAACGCCGGCATTCAACCAGGCAGCCAGATGTTCGGTGGGGACGAAAAGTGGGAGCGCGTGATCGCTGTCAATCTAGTGGGCATCATCCACACCGCACGCAGCTTCGCCAAAGACATGGTGGCGGGCGGGGGCAGCCCGGCGCCATCATTGTCACGGGCTCCAAACAGGACGTCACCACGCCACCGGGCGATCCCGCCTACAATGCCGCAAAAGCGGGCGTAAAGGCGTTCGCCGAGGCCTTGCAGCATGAGTTGCGCAACGCTCCCGGCGCGAACGTCCGCGCCCATCTGCTGATCCCCGGTTTTGTCTGGACGCCGCTCACTTTCAACGGCCGCACGGAAAAGCCGGAGGGGGCGTGGACCGCCGACCAGACCGTCGCGTTCATGATGGACGCCATCGCCGCAGGCGATTTCTACATTCTCTGCCCCGACAACGATGTGAACCGACGCCTCGACGAGCGCCGCATCGCCTGGGCCGCAGGCGACCTCATCGAAAACCGTCCGCTGCGGTCGCGCTGGCATCCCGACTTCGCAGCGCGCCTCGCGGCGTTCGTCAAAAGCTGATTGGAAGGCTAGCCACGTCGCCACGGTCTGAGGGGACTGAACGATATGTTGCTGGGATGCATTGCGGACGATCTGACCGGCGCGACCGATCTCGCCCTCATGCTGTCGCGTGAGTGCCTGCGCACCTTGCAAAGAAACGGACTTCCCACCCACGATCTCGATGGCGCCGAGGCGGACGCCATCGTCGTCGCGCTGAAATCGCGCAACGTTCCAGCCCGTGACGCCGTCGCCCTGTCGCTCGCCGCCTGCGATTGGCTAAGGCAAAAAGGCGCGCGTCGTTTGCTGTTCAAATATTGCTCCACTTTCGATTCCACTCACGAGGGCAATATCGACCCGGTCGCCGAAGCGTTGCTGGCGCATATCGGCGCCGATTTCACCATTGCCTGCCCGGCGTTTCCTGCCGCGGGGCGCTCGATCTATATGGGCAATCTGTTCGTCAACGGCACGCCGTTGGCCGAAAGCTCGATGCGCGATCATCCGCTGACGCCGATGCGCGACTCCGACTTGCGCCGGATGCTGCGACGCCAGACGCAGGGCGAAATCGGCTATGTCGCGTTCGCCGACCTCGAAGGCGGGCCTGAAAGCATCGCTCGAGCCTTCGAGCGCGAGCGCGCGGCGGGGCGCCGGATTGCGATCGTCGACGCTTTGACGGATCGTCATCTGCGCGACATTGGGGCGGCGGCCAGCGCGCTCGATCTGATAACCGGGGGCTCGGGCGTCGCGATTGGCCTTCCCGCCGCCTATCTGAGCGCAGGTCTGATCGCACGCCTCGCGCCCGCGCCCGCCACGATCACTGCGCCGCCGGGCCGTGCGGCCGTTCTGGCGGGGTCTTGCTTTACGGCGACGCGCGGCCAGGTGGACGCAGCCATCGCCGCAGGTTGGCCAGCCTTCCGGATCGACCCGCTTGCGCTGGCGCAGGGCGAGTTGACGGTCGCCGACGTCCTCACTTGGCTCGCCGCACAAGAAAGCGTCCCGCTGATTTATTCCAGCGACGATCCCGCCAACGTGTGCGCCGTCCAGGACAAACTTGGTCGCGACGCCGCAGATCGGCTGGTCGAGGATTTGCTTGCGGCGGTCGCAAAAAGACTGCCAGAAAGCGGATATTCTCGTTTGATTGTCGCGGGCGGCGAGACGTCGGGCGCCGTCGTGGCGGCTTTGGGGTGGACGTTTTGGAAATCGGTCCCGAGATCGACCCCGGCGTACCCTGGACTTTGGCGAGATCAGGACCCAAACTTGCCCTGGCTCTCAAATCGGGAAGTTTTGGCTCGCCTGATTTCTTCCTCAAAGCCTGGACATTCCTC
>JAYTRP010000499.1:0-3736 GCA_043746145.1 Hyphomicrobiales bacterium
CTCACCAGATCGCACAGATCGACTTGACCAAGCCGCCAACCGTCAGGCATCTATCCAAACAGCCGTAAGCCATCTCTCCGGTGCGAACAACAAGCCCCATCGCTTTATTCGCAGCCGCCGGACTAATCGGCTTTTTCCCGCATCGAGATTATAGGCGCCGACTCTGGCTCGCGAGAAGTGCGGCAGCGGATAGGGGCTTCATGGTTCAGGACAGGCGATATCCAATCCGTGCCTGTCCATTTGGATAGGTTGGCGCCTGGGATAGCGTCTTTAAGGACAAGAAATGATCTGACGTGACGAGTGTCGCGGCGTGGCCGCCGCATTATCGATCAGGGGACGGCGCGGCCTGCTCAGGCCCGCCCCGCGCTGGAATAGGCGCGAGGTAAGGATTTCGATAAGATCGAACTGAAATTCTGGCCACCGAGGAATTCGCGTCCGATGCACAAGGTCGAGATCACGCAGCAGGCCATCGACATTTCGATGAGACGGCGTGGGCAGGTTCAACCGTTCACCACGATCGAGCCCGCCAAGACCGCGTTGCTGGTCGTGGACATGCAGACCGGATTCCTCGCACCTGGCGGGGTCGGCGAGATGCCGGTGGCTCGCGAGATCGTGCCCAACATCAACCGGCTCGCGGGGGCGCTTCGCCGCGAAGGCGGGACCGTCGTTTGGATTGTGTCCACTTACGGCCCCGGCGCGGAAAAGGAATGGCCGACGTTCTTCAACTTCATAATCACCGGCGAATCGTCCGACCGGTTTCGCCTCGCTTTCGCCGAGGGGCAGCCCGAGCACGCGCTCTGGCGCGAACTCGATCGCCACGCCGATGATCTCGTGATCTCGAAAAACCGTCTGACGCCGTTCGTCGATCCCTCGCTGGAGCGTAACCTTCGCGAGCGCGGAATCGAGATGGTCATCGTCGTGGGAACGGTGACCAATGTCTGCTGCGAATGCACCGCCCGCGACGCCGCGATGCGCAACTTCAAGACCATCATGATTTCCGACGCCAACGCCTCGCGCAACGATATCGAACATAACGCGACACTCTCGATTTTCCTCCAGGCCTTCGGCGGCGTGCTCTCGACCGACGAGGCAGTCTTTATGATCGGCGAGAAAAGCTCAGCATGAGCGACTTCGCCGCCGCTAGAAGCTTACGCCATCGCGCGATAAAAACGAGCGATGAGCATGTCGGGAGAGCGGACGCATGGCTGACGAATTAGGCGCTCGCGCTGGGGTCGACGCGGGGCCCGCGCGGGACTTTCGCGGATACGGCGGCGATCTTCCGCATGCGCGTTGGCCCGGCGGCGCGCGCATCGCGCTCAACTTCAACCTTAACGTCGAAGCGGGCGGCGAGCACTCGATTCTCGAAGGCGATTCGCACTCCGAGGATCTGCTCACCGACATAGGCTTTCCCGCCTATGAGGGGCGCCGAAGCCCGATGGTGGATTCGGTGTTCGAGTATGGGCCACGCGTCGGTTGCTGGCGCCTGTTGCGCATCTTCAAGCGGTTCGGCGTCAAGATCAGCATCCTCGGCGTGGTGCGCGCACTGCAGCAATATCCCGAGTTGACGGCGGCGTTCGTCGCCGATGGACACGAAATTGTCAGTCACGGATGGCGCTGGTTGGATTACCATCACATGCCCGAAGCGGAGGAGCGCGAACACATCCGTCTCGCAGTCGAGGGCATCGTGAAATTGACGGGGACGCCGCCTGCTGGATGGTTTAACGGCCGCACGAGCGTCAACACGCGCCGTCTGCTGGTTGAGCAAGGGGGCCTCCTATACGACCGCGACTATCTCGGCGACGAACTACCCTTCTGGGTCAAATATGGCGATCGCCCGCATCTCGTGATCCCTTATTCACTAGAAACCAACGATAACAGGTTCGACCGCAATACTGGTTTCAGCACCGCGGACGAGTTCGCGCAATATATGATCGATGGCTTCGACCTGCTCTATGAGGAGGGCGCCGACCGCCCCAAGATCATGAGCGTGGCGCTGCATGACCGCCTGATTGGCCGACCCGCGAAAGCGGTCGGCCTGATTAAATTTCTTGAGCACGCCCGCAAGCACGACCATGTCTGGTTCTGCACCGGCCTCGATATAGCGAAGCATTGGCGCCGAGAGCATCCGCCGAGCGGATCATCGCTATAAGGGGACGCCGACGCGTATTGTGACCGCCCGTCGCGCTCCCGGATGCCGTACCCGGGCTGCGCATCCCCAACCAACTACGCTCCCGCAACAGTTCACTGGAAGGATGGCGACCGTCGCGATCAGCTTGCCCGCCTCCCTTTTCTCCACGCGGGACTCGCGTACTATCTCCATCGTGGCGACATACGCCACAAAATGCCGTCGCGAGTGACGAACTGGCGCCTAAGCGCGCCGGCGACATGAAGCGCGACCAGGCCTGCGATGGCGTAGCCAAGGATCGCGTGCGTAAGCGTCGCCTGCGCAAACATCTGGGGATCCGGCCCCGTTAGGTTGGGAATGACAAAAAAATTGAAGAACCGTGTCGGAATCGGCAGCGGCGAACTCGATACGAGGAACCAACCCGCCAGCACTGCGGCCAGAGTAAGTACGTAGAGAAGCGCCTGGACGAAGGCGGCCAAGGCTCGCTCCCAGCGGGCGGTCGGCGGCGCAGGCGGCGCGTGAAACACGAGCCTTGCAAAGAGCCGCGCGAGCGTTACCGCCAATGCGAGAAAACCTAGCGACTTGTGCCATTGATACAGATCGAACGCCGTCCCTGCCTCTACGTCGCCGTGGCGCATCGACCAGCCAATCGCGATCAGCGCTAGGATGAGAACTGCTGACAGCCCATGCAGCGTGATAACGAACGCAGGCCATCGTTCCAGCCGCGGCATTCGGCTCAAGGCGCGACCGCCTCCGTCGAAACTTGCATCTGCACATCGCGGGAGACGAGCGGGTAGCCGGAGTTCATACCGAACGCTAGTCGGTCAATGTGTGTCTCAGCGTCGAACCCTAGCCGCCCGTCCGATCCGCGGCGTACGGTCACGTCGATGCTCAATGGCCGAGTCACGCCAAGCAAAGTAAGGTCGCCGGCGACGCGCACGGTGTGATCGTCGAGCTTGTGCACCTCGTTGGACACGAAATCGATTGTCGGGAAACGGGTGGTATCGAAGAAAGCCACGGAACGGAGATAGTCGGAGAAAGACGCAGAGCCGACATCGACGGACTCCGAGCGTACACGGATTGTCACCTTGCTGTGTTCGGGATGTTCGAAGTCTATGTCGATGCGCCCGTCAAACTTATGAAAAAGCCCTTTGGTGCGAGGGTATCCGACGGCGTCAATGGCGAAGCTGATGTGAGTTCGATCGGGATCGAGGTTCCATCGCGACGCGGCCCCGCTAGACGAGGAAAACGACGAGAGCGTCAGCGCGAATAATGCGCCAGCGATTCGGCGACGTGCAACTTGGTCCCGCATTGCAAAATTCCTGTCGACTGGCCGACACTCAATACTCGAAACCGTCGACTTACTTACTCGTCGGGCTCTAAGAATATTTGACCGCCGCGCCGGGACTTTTCCGGACATACAAGCGCGTCGTCCGAAAAATATGCAATACCAACTGACGACAGCCGCCATTTGAGCGCGACGAACGGCGGCTCCGGTTCGCAACAGGTGTCGTCTCCAAATCTCGCCAGCGCGCGCGTACAAGCTCGAGGTGGAGGTCGGCGATCGGTGAGGATGATCGGCCCATCGCTGTTGGGGATCAGCCAATGGCT
>JAYTRP010000500.1:0-11482 GCA_043746145.1 Hyphomicrobiales bacterium
TCACCCGTGCGAAACTCCCAGGCGAGCTTCAGCGAACTCACGTTCGCGGGGGTGATCTTTGCGAGCGACGAAAACCGGTCGCCGTAGCCCGTGCCGCCCCAGGCGGTCCAATCGGCGCCGGCCGCCTCCGAGGTCGCCGACCCGGCGGGGGCCTGGGGCAGCGTACCCGAAATAGCGTGCGGGTCCGAGGTCAGCGAAAGTCCCAGCACGGCGAGCGACGCCAGCAGAACGATAGCGAGCGACAGCGGCGCCGCGCGACTACGAGGGTTCAGGTCGCGCCAGATCGACGGCAGCAGAAACCACACGCCAAGAGGGACAAGAATGTCGCCGCGCGGCGCCAATGCCCAGAAGTCCAGACCGACTTCCCACAGCGCCCAGGCGAGCGTGCAAGCGAGCAGAGCGGCATACAGCCAGAGCGCAGAGCGACGCCCCTGCCTTAGTAGCCAGCCGACGACAAGCAGGGCGGCGCCGGCGACGACGTAATACGGGGAGCCGCCGAGCGCGACCAGCCAGACGCCGCCGAGCAACAGATATAGCCCAATCGCGGCGACGACGATTGCGGTGACAGTTACTGGAAATCCCAACCGACGACGCTCCCGCCGGAGCAGGTTCGGCGCTGTCGAGGCCATTGCCTTGTCCCTTCGCGCATTGTGATACGCGTGGTTGTTCTGGTCGGCAAGCCGCAAAGCCGGAAGCCTGTTGATGGGCGCGGGAGCGCGCCTGTGCGGGTTCGTTTCGGACCGAAATGAGCCGAATGGCGTTTCAGCTTGGCGATATGGACGAGTGCCCGCGCCTGATCGTTCTTTGTCCAAGGCAGAGGCGGTCGATCGCCGTCAGGTCGATTGTATCCGCGTCGGAACCAAGGGGTACTCGGCGCAGTTTAAACTGTAACTTCCATCAGCTTTGGAGAAATCGCTATGCGCAAAGCTGCGTGCGGCTTCGTTGGCGCGTTAATGGTCACGTTCATCGCCGCCCCTGCGATCGCCGCTGGAATGCCAATCGTACAGCCGGGGCATCCCGTGACGTTAGCGGTCCCGACGTTTCACCCCGCCATAATGGCGCCGGTCGTAACGCCGATGCAAATCGCCGAGCCCCCTATACTCAATCCCATTGAGCCAACCCCCAACGGGATCTCGTCGGTGGGCGCGCCGAGCGGCGCTTATTGCAACACGAATGTTGCGGTCGTCCAGCAATCTGGGTGTACTCACTGAGCCGACCACACTGTCGCTCGCGGGTGGAAAAGATAACTAATCCTTCGGCGCCGTGTCCTCCTCTCCCGCAAAGCGGGAGAGGATTTGGCAGCTACTTCTTCACAAGTGGGCAGGTGGAGTCCGCAAGTTTACCGAAAGCCTGCTCTCCAGACATTGTCTGCATAAGCTTGTAATCGTCCCAGCGAGCCTTCGACTCTGAAGGTTTTTTCACCTGCATGACATACATGGAATGCTCCATCAGGCCATCGGCGCGAATAATGCCGTCGTCTGTGAACATGTCGTTGATTTTCGCCTTGTGCAGTTCCTCCATCACCTTGTCGGAATCGGTCGTCCCGGCTGCTTTCACAGCGTTCAGGTAGGTCATCGTCGAGGAATAATAAGCCGCTTGACTCATTGTCGGTTCGACGCCCGTTTTCGCCATGAAGCTCTTACCGAACGCGCGGGATTTGTCGTTGTTGTCCCAATACCAGCCGGTCGTGAGATAGAGCCCCTGCGCTGTTTCTAGTCCAACAGCATCGATGTCGGACAGAAAGGCCAGCAGCGCCGCAGGCTTCATCTTTGTGGTTATGCCAAATTCATTCGCCCCTTTGAGCGAATTGGAAAAATCATTGCCGGCATTGGCGAGGCCGAGCACATCGGCGCCGGAATTCTGGGCCTGGAGCAGGTACGAGGAGAAATCGGTGGTGCCGAGCGGAACGCGCACGGCGCCGAGCACCTTGCCGCCCCTGGCCAGTACGACGCGTTCGGCGGATTGTTGCAACTGGGTGCCGAAAGCATAGTCTGCGGTGAGGAAAAACCAGGTTTTCCCGCCCTGGTCAAAGATCGCGGTCGCCGTGCCGTTGCCAAGCGCCGTCGTGTCGTAGGCGTAATGGATTGTGTAGGCGTTGCAGTCTTTGCCAGTCAGCGACGCACCGGCAGCGCCGATGGCGATAAAGATTGTTTTCTTTTCCTTGGAGACCGCCGCCATGGCGAGGCTCACTCCGGTATTGGACCCGCCGAGCACCATGGTCACCCCGTCGCGGTCGGCGAACTCGCGGAATTTCTGGGCTCCAAGGTCGGGTTTGTTCTGGTGATCGTAAGTGAGAAGGTCGATCGGCTTGCCGAGCACGGAGCCGCCGAAATCGGCAATAGCCATTTTGATTGCTTCGACGCCTCTCGGACCAATCACGTCGGAGTATACGCCTGACATATCGTCGATATCGCCAATCACCACTTTGCCGGAATCGGCGCGCGCCGCACAAGAAACAAACGCGGCCAGGATTGCTCCCGACACGGCCGCCGACAAACGCTTCACATTCATGGTTGCTTCCTCCAAAGCCGTTTCGTGACGCTGTCCGGCTTTTTAGCTCGGTCGGCTCCTTGAGTTACTATAGCTCAAAGCCGCGGTGTCCAATGGCCTTTCGCCACTTTGCCGTGATTGCGGTTAGTTGCCTAATTCTTGATCAGGGTAGTTTGAGGATTTCTCCCCTTGAAAAAGCCTCGTATAGTTGGGCCAGGCGCCTCTTGAACAACAAGTATTGTTAGTGAACAAGGTAAGCGAGCGTAAGTTCTAGACAGCGCAGCGGCGATCTGTTATGCGCCGCGCCGCGTAGGCAGGCCGCGAGGGCGGTCGAGCAGGCCTGTATCTGTACCCCCAATGCGTTTCGTACTTCCCGAGGCTGGCGCCTCGAAACTTAGGATAGCCCGTGCAAGTTCTCGTCCGCGACAACAATGTCGATCAAGCTCTCAAAGCGCTGAAAAAGAAGATGCAGCGCGAGGGCATCTTTCGAGAAATGAAACTACGCGGACATTATGAGAAGCCGTCGGAGAAGCGGGCTCGCGAAAAGGCGGAGGCGGTCCGTCGGGCTCGCAAACTCGCGCGCAAGAAGTTGCAGCGCGAAGGTCTACTGCCGATGAAGGCCAAGCCTGCGGCGCCGGGCGCTCCGCGCGCTGCGAGCTAAGCCGATATTACGATGGGAAGGCAGGGCGCCAGCCGCCGCGCCCGTCGAACTCATTTTGGAGAAGTACGATGGGGTCCGCGATTGTCAGACGGCGGGTTACCTTCTGGGCGCTCATCGGCGTCAGCTTGGCGCTAACAGGTTGCAGCGAGACCCTTGGGTCGCTGTCAGGTCCCAAGGCTAATGTCGCCGAACTTGAAGTTGATACGACAGGCGCATCCGGCGTCAACATTGCGTCGTTGTCGGATGTCGTGGATCGGCATCCAAACGATCCCATCGGCTATAATCAGCGCGGCATCGCCTACGCCAAGAACGGCAAGTTTCAGAACGCGGTCGACGACTTCTCCCACGCGATCCAGCTCGATCCGAAATTTTCCGGCGCCTACACCAATCGCGCGCTCGCCTATCGGCAGATGGACAAGGATGGGCCGGCGCTCGCCGATTTCGACGCTGCGATCGCGGCTAATCCAAAGGACGCCGCTCCCTATCTCGGTCGCGGCAATCTGCTTCGCGCGCAGGCGCATTTCGACCAAGCGCTCGCCGACCTTAACACCGTGATTCGCCTTAGCCCGGAAGGCGCACAGGCGTTTCATGCCCGCGGGCTGATCTATCAACGACAGGGCAATTGCGTTCAGGCGATCACCGATTTCAACAACGCGATCGACCGAGATCCGTTCGTCGCCGCGCCTTACCAGGCGCGCGGCCAATGCTTGATCGCGACGGGTAAGTACGACGCCGCGATCGAGGATTTCAACGCCGCCCTCAATGTTGACAATTCCAACGCCGAGGCTTGGGCAAACCTGGGGCTGGCCTACGAAAAGCAGGGCAACAAGTCGAAGGCGATCGAGTCCTACAATCGCGCGATGGAAGTCAGTCCGCAGAATCCCGCGGCGCGTGAAGGTCTGCGGCGTTTAAGCTGAGCGCTGGGGCCAAATCGATAATTAGGCTGCGTTTCTCTGTTTGATTCTCCGGAGCCTCCGGGCGTATCTCTGGATGTGCGCGTTGTCGCGCAACCGGGAAAATCCGTATTGCGCAGTTTTCAGCTTAGCTCCTTTGTCGGCGTGGCGTTGCTCTCGGGCGCGCTTTTCAGCGTTGCGGGTTTGGCAGAAGGCAGCCGCACTCTCCCCAGCACTCGGCAATTTGTGGCTGAAATTCGCATCCATTTTGCTAGCTGGAACGCGAGTCATGATGGAAACTTGACCAAGGCCGAAATCGAAATCGCGATGCAAAACCCCGAATTCAAAGGCGATTCGGGCGCGACGCTCGCGGCGCTCAAATGGGCGATGCAGCTTCCCCTCGACGACAAGACCGGCGCGCTGCAGAAGCCGCCGGTGACGCTTATCGCGCTCGATGCTTTCGAGAACTCGTCCAGCGGCGACCCCAAGATCGACGCCCCCGTTCTCAATGAAGCGGCGTACCGGTTCGTTCGGACGCAGAAGATCGTCGCCTCCGCCTCGCGCGAGCTGTTCGCCAACGGCTCGCCGCATCTGGCGGCGATCCACCAGAACTGGGACAGCGACTGCTATTTCAACTCAGGCGTCGGCGCGATCGCTTATTCCTCGCCGGAGTCGATCGTACGACTCATTCAGCCCGCCAGCGATGGTGCGTTCTACGTCACCTTTCCCGGCAAGCCGCCACGCAAAATCCCCGCTCCGACCGATGCGGAGATCGCCGCCTACACCAATGCCGACGGGGTCTGGTTCAATGTGCTGGAAAAGGCGTTCGCGACGATCCGAGAGTTCGCGCCGGGCAAGTCGACGCAAGAGCCGCTCGACTCGGTCACGCTGGTCGGCGGCAGCGAAAACCAAATTGTAGCGCTCCTCAGCGGACATAGGGTCGTAAGCACTGCCTTTCCGCATTCGACGGGAAAGCCGACGAGCGATCGGCTGCTCGCCGGTGTGCGACAGGATCTCGAATCCTCCTTCCGCGATCACCACGCCGTGGTGGCGAGCAAGTACCACCACGCCTATGCGGTGGTGGCGTTCGACGCGCGTACCGACACGGTGACGATTCACAACCCCTATGACGGCAACGGTTACGAGGGGTTGCCAAACGGCGATCATGTGGTCAGCTCTGGCGGCTATTTCAGCATCCCGACGGCCGAGTTCATTGAGAACTTCAATGGCATGGGGGTGGAGACCTCGACGCCTGCGAAGATCTGACGAAGCGGAGGGAAGCGTGCGACCGAACCCGGTTTGGCTCGGGCTCATCCTCGCCGTGGCGATGGCGGCGCCTGCGGCTGCGCTGGCGGCGGGCCCATCTCGTATTTTCGCTGAAGCGCTAGGCGCCGGAGGATCTGCGCTTTGTCTGGCGGTCGCGCAGAATAGGCCGCTGCTGGGACCGTTCGAGGTTCCCGCGACAAGCGCGGCCGGCCTATCGCATCAGACGTCGGGTCCCTTCTATCCCGTCGTCGCCGCGCCCTGCGCTGCACTCGGCTCAAATCCCGCCCTCTGGACCGCAACCGTCGCGCATGAGTTGCGGGTCGATGTCCAGGGGCGAGCGATGTGCGCGACCGTGCGCAGGCTCACGGCCTTTCAGCCGCTCGTCGATCCCTATGTAAGGGCATTCGAGGCGACAAAGCTGAATTCGCCGTTTGCGGCTTTAGTCGGCCAACTCAGGTCGGGACCCCGCGGCGTTCTCGATCCCCCGCTGCTCGTGGGAGCCTGTGGCGAGCCGGACGGGCAGGACGCTTTGATTTACGACGCGCCTTCAGGGACGATCTCGGCTCCGGGCGGATTTGGGTGGAGCCGGCTTTGTCTCACGTTGAATACCCAAGCGTCGGCGAATTCTGAACTGGCGGCGACGTCCACGCCGGTTCCCGTTCGCGCGTTCGCCTGCGAGGACAGTCTGAGCGGGGCCGGGCAGAACGCGCTCGGCTTTGATCGCGCATTGCTGCCGATCGAGCAGAGATGGCGGCGCGAGACGGGGACGGAGACGCTGCCGTTCTACCCATCGCCCGATCCGCGAGACTATGCTTCCGGTCGCCATGGCCTCCCAATCACCGGGCCGATGGGCCGCTGCCTGACCGCCTTGGCGAATAACGCGGCGACGACAGATTGTGACGGTCGCATCGATCAGGATTGGAAATTCGCCGACAATCAGATCCGTCTGGAGTCAAAGAATCTCTGCCTAGCCGCGTCCGCTTCAGAGGCGCCGACGCTGGCGCCCTGTTCGACGGAGCGGGCGCAACTCTGGTCCTATACAGTGCGGGATTACCTGGCGTCGCGCGCCTGGGCCGATTCGGATTTATATGGGCAGTTGCGGCCGCTCGACGATCCCCAGCGCTGTCTTGCCGTCGCTATTGACCCTTTCGAAGACCCTGCGCGGTCGCTGAACTCCGTACAGTTGCTCGAATGCACGGCTACGCCGACGCGGCGGATGAGTTGGTTTGTGACGACCCGAATGGAGACGATCCGCGTCGCGCTGGTTCGCTTCGGGCACGCGCCGGACCACGTTCCGATGGGGGTTGCAAGCAACGCGCGGATCGAGGCGGCGTTCGCGGAGGCGGTCGCCCGCCTCAGCGCCAACTATCGTCGCGTCGGGCTGCGCTTCGTGTTCGACGCCGCGCATGACTATCGCGAGGTCGACGATCCCGCCGCCGCCAACACGGCAGATGCGTCTGCGATCGCCACCGCGTTGTCGCGGCTTGCCGCCAACGATTTCTATGGCAAGCTCACTGTCGCGCTGACGGAGCGTTACGCGCCCGCGGGTCCGCTCGGGATGGCTATCGACTACGAACCGGCGCGCATCGCCGATCCCGTCACCGGAGAGCTGTTCGATTACGCGACCTGGCGGACTAAGCATGATTCGGGCGTGGACCGCGCCGGATTGCCCGCATTGTCCAATTTCATCGACGTGAGCCCCGCGCTAACGCTCGACTTGCCAGCCGGCCTGCGATTATCGCGTGCTGTCGGAAGCTATTTCGGTCTGAGGCCAACCAACTCGCCGGCCCGTCCTGCCGATACACCGGCCGAGGTCGCAAATGCACAGGCTTGGCTCGATCAGGGCGCCACGCCGTGCGGCAATCTGAAAACGGCGATGGCGGCGGGAAAAGCGGTCACGCCCGATCGCACCAATGCACTGGGCGCCTTTGAGTGCCAACTCGGGCGCGGTCTGGCCGCGCTGACGCCCATGCAGGAGGCGCGAATTGTCTGGGCCGTGCATAATCAACTCGACCGCCAGCCGCTAATCGCCTGCGCGGCGCCTTCAAATTATTTTGGCGATCGGCTGATCTGCGAAACGCCCGCCGCGCTTGCCTTATGCAAGGAAACCGCCGCTTGGCTTGCGCGGAATGCAGGCGGTGAGGCGTTGCTGTGTTTCCGCGGCGACCCGATCTCGCGTGACGCAGCGGCGGCGTTAAAATGGGCCGGCATGCAATTTATCTTTAAATCGACGCCGCAGGGGCAGGCGCTGATCAATGCGTTGACGGGAAGAGGCAAGGGTCCTGGCCCCGTCGCGGACTTGCAACTCGACGCGGTCTCGGCCGCGCTGCTCGCTAACGACAATCCGCCGCTCGCGCGTGCTCTGATGATCCGCGTCAACGAGATTCGCGTTTTCACGGCGCGCAACCATCCGCAGATGCGGGATCGCGCCTATACGGAAAAGCCGGAGAAGACACTCGACCCGGACGATCTCTCAACCCTGGAACACGCCTCGGCCGCGGTGCTGACCTTTGATTTCGCAGCAAACGTTCCCGTGCTGACCAAGTAGCGGCGGGCGCCTGTCAGGGGAGGGTGGCGACGATCCAGTCCACGACCTGAGGCAGCCGATAATCCAGCGCTAGGCGCCCCGCGCCGCCAACTGTGAGGAGTTGCTTGGGCCCATTCGCCATGTCGAATAGCTTGCGGCCAAACCGATACGGAATGACGTTGTCACGCGTTCCGTGCACGTTCAGCAGAGCAGCCTTCACTGCGGTATGCGCTGATCGCTTGCATAAGCGTCGTGCAAGAACAAGATCACGATGCGCCGCTCGTGGTGCAACAAAGACGGACGATCAAGTCCAGCGCCCCTCACATCGGCGCCATGTATCCCTTGGGATCGACCGAGGCGCCATCCTTGCGCAACTCGAAATGCAGCCGGGGAGAGGAGACTTCGCCGGTGTCGCCCGACTTTCCAATGGTTTCGCCGCGCTTCACCTTCGCGCCGTTGACAACCAGTATTTCCGACAGCCCTGAATAAGCCGTGACGTAGCCATCGACATGGCGGATCAGCACGAGGTTTCCATAGGTCTTGAGTTCGTCGCCGGCATAGATCACGTCGCCCTCGGCCGCGGCATGAACGGGTTGTCCGATGGGAGCGATGACATCGAGACCGACCGTCCCCGCGTCCTGCGTCACCTTGCCGATGAGCGGCCAACGAAATTTAGGGTGAATGACGTGACCGAGTTTCTTGGGCAAGGTCTCGGTGCTTTGGGCCGACGATAGGCCGGACGCAACTGCTGCTAAACCAAGCGCGAGCACGAGACCAGCGAGAGCGTATCGCTTAGTTTTCATAGTCATTGACTGCGTCAGATGTCTCAGGATGCCAGTTGAATTTCGCATCTCGAAGCCTCTTGCCTATCCGCTTCGCTGGAAGGCCTTGCATCGCGACAGGCTTCTCAGCGACTGCCTTGCTCACGAAGTCCAGGATGGATCGCCTCTCGCTGCGGCCGCTTTCAAAGCGGTCTCACCGCAACGTCGTCAAGCTCAATCCTTCGAGCCCCGTTCGCGTCGCACTTCCTCGAGCGTAAAGCTCCGATTTTCGCTTCGCTGGCGAAGCAGCAACGCCTACTCCGCTAAGAAAATATCCTAAAAGTCTTCAAGCCGACCGACAACTGCTTCTTTAATGTAGGATTAGACGGCGCGGCCTGTGCGGCTCGAGAGATCTGATCGACGTTCGAAAACTTCGTCGGGCAATTGCACAGCGGTTTGCCGGCTCATCAGGACCGTCCTTGTTCCAGCAAATGGCGTTGGTGTCGTCCAAGCGCGTGGCGAAGTTACATTATTGCCCGGAGTTGCCGAGGCTCAGTGCGAGAGCGCTTTGACGATCGAATCCGTCATCTTCTTGGCGTCGCCGAACAGCATCAGCGTGTTGTCCCGGAAGAACAGCTCATTCTCGACGCCGGCGTAGCCTGAGCCCATGCCGCGTTTGATGAAAAGCACGGTCTTGGCCTTTTCGACGTCGAGTACCGGCATGCCGTAGATCGGCGATTTCGGGTCCGTCTTGGCCGAGGGGTTGGTCACGTCATTGGCGCCAATCACGTAGGCGATGTCGGCCTGCGCGAATTCGGAGTTGATGTCGTCGAGTTCGAACACCTCATCATAGGGCACATTGGCTTCGGCGAGCAGCACATTCATGTGTCCGGGCATCCGGCCAGCCACGGGATGGATCGCGTATTTGATCTCGACGCCTTCCCGCTTGAGAATTTCCGCCATCTCGCGCACGCTGTGTTGCGCTTGCGCCACCGCCATGCCGTATCCCGGCACGATGATGATTTTGGACGCGTTCTTCATCATGAAGGCGGCATCCTCCGCCGAGCCTTGCTTGACGGGCCGCGTCTCGGCCGCTCCCGCCGCTCCCGTCGTCTCGCCGCCAAACCCGCCCAGAATCACGGAAATAAACGAGCGGTTCATGCCCTTGCACATGATGTAGGACAGGATCGCGCCCGACGAGCCGACCAGCGCGCCGGTGATGATCAGCGCGAGATTGCCTAGCGTGAACCCGATTCCCGCCGCCGCCCAGCCGGAGTAGGAATTCAGCATCGACACGACGACCGGCATATCGGCGCCGCCAATCGGGATGATCAGCAGCACGCCCAGCGCTAGCGAGTCCAGCGCGATCAACCAGAACCACAACGCGGACTGGGTCTCATAAAAAAGAACGATCAACAGCAGCAGCAAAATGGCGAGCCCGATATTGATCGCGTGCCGTTGCGGAATCATGATCGACGCGCCCGACATCCGACCGTCGAGCTTGGCGAAGGCGATAATCGAGCCGGTGAAGGTTACCGCGCCGATTGCTAGTCCGAGCGACATCTCAATGATGCTGGCGGGATGGATATGGCTCCCTTCCGCAATGCCGAAAGCCTGCGGCGCATAAAGCGCGCCCGCGGCGACCAGCACGGCGGCGAGGCCAACCAGCGAGTGGAACATTGCGACGAGCTGCGGCATCGCGGTCATCTGCACGGTGCGCGCGCGCCAGGCGCCAATCCCGCCGCCGATCCCAAAGCCGAGAATCACGAGCACCCAGGCGAAAAAGCCCGAAGGCGGGCTCAACGCGAGCGTCGTCAGCACGGCGATGCCCATGCCGATCATGCCGAAGCGGTTGCCCTGCCGCGACGTCGCGGGCGAGGAAAGGCCCCGAAGCGCCAGGATAAAAAGTACCCCGGCGACGAGATAGAGCAGCGCGGCCAAATTGGCGTTCATGGCCGGCTCAGCCCTTTTTCTTGTACATGGCGAGCATGCGCTCGGTGACGAGGAACCCGCCGAAGATGTTCACCGAGGCGAGGATCAGCGCGATGAAGCCGACGAACTTGGCAAATCCTGATCCCGCATTGACACCGGCGACGCCGACGGAAAGCAGGGCGCCGACGACGATGACAGATGAAATCGCGTTAGTGACAGACATCAACGGGGTGTGCAGCGCAGGAGTCACCGACCAGACCACGTAATACCCGACGAACACCGCCAGCGCGAAGATTGCTAGTCGGAACACGAAAGGATCGATCACGCCGCCGGATGCAACTTGCGCCGTGGCGGCAAGCTGGTCGGCATAGGCATGGGCAGCGTTCGCAGCGTCGTTCGCGGCCTCCGCCGCGGCCCTGAGCTTCGCGATGGTCGCGTCCAGATTGTCCATCAGCCCCTCATTGCTCCCGCCGCGCGTGAAGTTCGCCTCACGCTTTCACCTGGAAATTTGGATGCACGACCTCACCGTCGCGTGTCAGGCAGGTCGCCTTGACAAGTTCGTCGTCCCATTTGACGGCGATCGTCTTGGCGGACTTGTCGATCAGCGTCTCGACAAAGGCGTAGAGATTGCGCGCATAGAGCGCGGACGCGGTCGCGGCGAGGCGCGTCACGTCGGAATAGCCGACAATCCGCACGCCCTTTGGCGTCACGACCATTTCACCAGCCTTGGCGAGCTCGCAATTGCCGCCGCGTTCGACCGCGAGATCGACGATCACCGAGCCCGGTCGCATCGATTCGACCATTTCGGCGCTGACGAGGCGCGGGGCGGGTCGGCCAGGAATTAGCGCGGTCGTGACCACGATGTCCTGCTTGGCGATATGCGAGGCGACCAGCGCCGCCTGCTTCGCCTTATAGCCGTCCGACATTTCCTTGGCGTAGCCGCCCGACGTCT
>JAYTRP010000501.1:0-3734 GCA_043746145.1 Hyphomicrobiales bacterium
CCAATGGACAAAGAAACGCCTTAACACTGGCCGGATTTTACTCCCCCGCGGTCGCACCGCGCGCCGCTCCCGTGGAAGGTTTTCTCACCGCCGCGCACAGTCGTGTATTTCTCCGGGATGTTTAGAGGCTCATATCCGATACCTGCACCAATACGCTCTATCACCGATTCGTGGATGACCGCGTTCGTTGGGATATTCCGCGGCTCTTTGTTTGGAATATAATACCCAAATCGCGATGATCGTTTGACCCACTTTTTATACCTATCAGCTTTCGGAAGAAGTCCCAGTAACGGCCAAGCTCCGGTGCAGGAATTGTGTAGACGAGCTTTAAAATCGGGTGCGAGATACGTGTATGGGCTCCCCTTTCGAGGAACGCCCCACGCAAGATGATTGACGGTGCGGCGATCAACTCTAAGCCCATGCGCAACAGCCTCTTCGATCATCCAGATGAGCGAATATTTCGAAATGCAGCTTTCGCGCTCTGGATACCCGCCGCCAATGTCGGCGTGCACCCCGGCAAACCACACTTGCTTGACGTCTTGTGGTTCCAAGTTTTTTCGAGCTGTCGCTAAAGCGATTGTGCATGAAGGTTTGCGCTTCCAACCATTGCAGCGGGCGGAACATCCGGCGTCGCTCATCGATCGCTAGGGCCTGTCGGAAACTTCGTACGCTCGGATTGCGTAGCGTAAAAGCGAGCTCCTCAAGGCGGAAGCTCGGAATGAGACCCTCGCCAGGCACGATCACGCTCGCAACAGTATCCCAGACTCCCATGAATCGAATTGTCGGCCATCGAGGAGAGACGATACGCGCGAATTGCGCCGCAACATCGTCGGCGGCGAAGGACTGATCGGCCTCGCTCTGAGATGAACCGCTTCGCAGCGCATCGAATGTGGCCCTCTCCGCGCTCAGCGGCGTTTGTTTGTACAACGTTAGGGCCTGGTCGGCCAGATTGATCTGCTGGTGCGAAAGAAGCCCAATCTTGTGGATAAGGGCGGCAAGAACCCGGACAGTATATGCGCCACGGCTGAAGCCGAAGAGGTAAATGTCATCACCTTCATCGTAATTGTCGATAAGAAAGCGGTATGCCGAGAGCACGCTGTCATCAAGGCCATAACCGGTGGCAAGTCCGAAAACCGTAAACGCGTCTTGCTTGAATTTCGTCCAAGGATTCGCGCGCGCAAGCGTGCCGACTCCAGGATCATAGAATACCCGCTGCTCGGGCTCGGTTTTCCCGGTCTTCCGAAGCGTTCGGTAAAGCTTCAGGACGTTCGAGATATTTTCGCTGATCTCGTCTCCCGTCCCATCGCAACAGACGACAATATTCTTATGCATATGCACCTCAAGTCAGCTGCGTGTTGATTTCCGTCTCAGGTTGACAGTTTTTCCGTCAGGCGCTGACCCATCGCGCCACGCCAAAGATCAGCATGGCGCCGCGGATTCCGGCAAAGCAGCGGGTCATCGCTAAATGGAAAAACGGGTCAAACTGATGCGGAAATCAAAAGCCAACGCGCTTCGCGCTCGCAAAACGCGCGCGCCGTCGCGTCACTCTCCTTCATCTTGCGTCCGTTTTTCTGAGGCCTTGTGGAAAGACGTCTACCGATCGGGCACAGTCCTTTACTCGCATCGCAGCCCGGGAGCAAAGCTGAAATGTTACGCTCCTCGCCGACGAACGCTCGCCGTCACAACGAAACCTTTCAAGTTCAAGGGGAGACCGGCTATAGGCGGCCCAACGTTCGTTCAACGTGCGTGCTGGCCCCTTTTACGATGAACCAGATCAAATTCGACATGCTGATCGCTCAATCTACCACCCTCGATGGAGCGGCTGGCAAGCCCTATTATGAAATCGTGCGCGACGAACTCGCGCGCAACATCGCCTTGGCTAAGCTCTGGCCTGGCCTTGTGTTGCTTGAAGGACCCATCGCGACACGGCTGGGCGTCAGCCGTGGTCCGGTCAAGCGCGCGCTCGAACTTCTGGCCGAGGACGGTCTGATAAGCCGCTTCGGCGGGCGCGGTTATCTTGTCGGCAGTCCCCAAGACGCCGCCAAGCCTATCCGCGTGAATCTACTGACGCTCGATCTCGAGGTCTCCGGTGATATTCAGAACTATGCGCAGCGCGCTACCTGGCAGAAAATCTACGGCGAAATCGCCGAAAGCGTCCTCGCTTGCACGCCGTTCGGCGCCTATCAAATCTCGGAATCGGCGATGTGCGCGCATTTCGAGGTGAGCCGGACCGTCGCGCGCGATGTGCTGGCGCGGCTCAACCACGACGGCCTGATCGAGAAGGACCGCTGGTCGCACTGGACCGCAGGGCCGCTCACTGCGCGCGACGTTAGCGAGCATTATGAGATGCGCCAATTGTTGGAGCCGGCGGCGCTGCGCCTCGCCGCGCCTTCGTTGCGTTACGACGACCTCAAAGCGATGCACCTTCGCGTAGAGGTGGCCCGCGGCGCCGCCGATCAAGGCGGCGCTGAAGCATTGGAGGCGCTGGAGCGCGATTTGCAGGAGACCAGTCTGGCGCTCCTCGCCAATCGGCGGCTCGTCGCGGCGATCCGCCAGAGCCGGTCGCCGGAGGTCATCAACCAGCTGTTCGCGCAGCACTTCGGGTTGCATGACCGGGCGACGGCGTTGGACGAACACGACAACGTGCTGTCGAGCCTGTTAGACGGAGACGCAGACGGCGCGGCCAAGGCGTTAGCGCGTCATCTGGAACTCGCTTTGGAGCGCACGAGGGCGAGGCTCAAAGTGCTGTCCGTGCTCCCGGCGCGCGGCCTCGCGCCTTACCTGACGCCGCTGGTCGAAGAGCGCGGAGGGAAGCGTAGGTCGGCACGGCGTAGCAGGCCGGGCAAGAGGCCGCCTGTTCTGCGCGTCTTGGGCCGACGCGAAATCCTGCTGGGGCCCGTCCGTCGGCAGGCGGTGAAGGATCTGGGCTTCGACATCGCTTTCGAACTTGTCGACGGCGCCGAGGAAATTCGGCAGGCCGTGATGAGCCCCGAAAGCTTCGATGTCTATCACCAGTGGCATACCGTCGATCTGATGTGGACGGCCGCATCGATCCAGCCGCTGGAGGTCGCGCGCATCCGCAGTTGGTCCGAGATCGAGGCCCTCGCGTCGCTGACTTTCGGCGGCGAGCCGATCTGCAACGATATCCACCGCCAGCTTTACGTGCAGGAGGACGGGCGGCTGGCGGCGCGGCGCACGGGACGCGCCGCGATGCTGCCGACCATTCACGGCGCTGATTCACTGGGCTTTCTTTCCGTCCTGCGCGAGCAACTCGCGCCCGGCGAGCCCGACAGCTGGGCCTGGTTGATCGACGAGCGCTGGCGCGGCAAAGTCGCGATGTTGCGGGACCCCACGCTGGGCATGATCGAAGCCGCGCTGGCGATCGAGGGCGCAGGCGTTTTCAAATTCGGCGATATCGCCAATCTATCGATCGAAGAGATCGACGCGATCATCGCGATCCTCAAGGAGAAGAAGCGCGCTGGACACTTCCGCGGGCTGTGGGAAACTTACGAGGACGCCGCAAGGCTGATGGAGCGCGGCGGCGTCGTCGTGCAAAGCATCTTCTCGCCCGCGATCATCAAATTGCGCCGCAGCGGCCTAGACGTTCTGAGCGCCATACCAGTGGAGGGCACGCGCGGCTGGCGCTCCGATCTCTGCTTGTCCGCGCGGGCGTCAGGAGAAGCGCTTGAGGCCGCCTACGCCTATCTGAACTGGTGGCTCGATGGCGCTCCCGG
>JAYTRP010000502.1:0-3732 GCA_043746145.1 Hyphomicrobiales bacterium
CCGTGCGCGACCACTTTGGCCATGTCCTCGCGCACCTTGTCCGACCAGTAGCTGATACACATGTGGTAGGCGTAATCGGTGGTGGCGAGTTCCGCGCGCTTGTCCCAGGCGGCGATCGCGTCCATCAGCGGCTGTCCGCGCTCGGGGATGCAGAAGTCGAGCACCATCGTGGTGCCGCCCGCCAGAGCCGCCTTGGTGCCGCTATCGTAATTGTCGGCCGTGCTCGTGCCCATGAAAGGCATGTCGAGATGGGTGTGCGGATCGATGCCGCCCGGCATGATCAAACAATCGGTCGCGTCGATTACCTTATCGCCGCTCAAGCCGGAGCCGATCGCCTTGATCGTCTCGCCCTCGATCTGCACGTCGGCGACATAAGAGCGGTCCGCCGCGACGATTGTTCCGCCTTTGATCAGAGTGGTCATGATTGAGCCTCCTTGGAAAAACTTCCTCGTCCGCTCAGCGGGAGAGGTTTGGTTGAGGATATTAAAGTGGCGCCGCGCAACAAGCCCTTATCCCGCGCGTAGCTTGTCGAATGACTGCGCATATCGCTGCCTTCGTCGCGAGGGGAACGCGCTAACCCCCTGCGATTTCGGCCTTCTCCAGCACGGCGTGCATCAGCACGTTGGCGCCGGCGGTCGACCATTCCTGTTTGATGTCTTCGCTCTCGTTGTGGCTCACGCCGTCCACGCAGGGCGTGAAGATCATCGATGTCGGACACACCCGCGCCAGATAGCAGGCGTCGTGCCCGGCGCCTGAGACGATGTCGCGATGGGAATAGCCAAAATGCTCCGCGGCGTTGCGCACGGCGGCGACGCAGCCTTCGTCGAACGGCACCGGCGGATAATAGAAGACCTGCTTCAGATCACAGGTAAGGCCCATTTTGCTGCAGATTTCTTCCACTCCCGCCTTTAGCCGAACGTCCATGTCGCTCAGCGTCGCATCTTGCGGGTGACGAAACTCGCACGTCATGAAAACTTCGCCGGGGATCACGTTGCGCGAGTTCGGATAAGGGTTGAGCATGCCGACGGTAGCCATGCCGAACGGCGCCTTGGAGAGCCCGATCTGGTTGACGAGTTGGACGATCCGCGACGCGCCCAGCAAGGCGTCCTTGCGCCTTGGCATGGGGGTTGAGCCCGCATGACTTTCAAAGCCGGTCAGGCGGATTTCGTACCAGCGCTGACCCTGGCCATGGGTGACGACTCCGATGTCGATCGACTCGTCCTCGAGGATCGGGCCTTGCTCGATATGCAGTTCGAACGAGGCATGGATTGGAAACCCGCCGATCGGCTTGTCGCCCTTAAACCCGATCCGCTCGAGTTCGTCGCCCAGCGTCTTGCCCTCGGCGTCGACGCACGCATAGGCGAATTCCTTGGTGTAGGCGCCGGCGAACACGCCCGACGACACCATCGCGGGTGCGAAGCGCGAGCCTTCCTCATTGGTCCAGTTGGCGACGATGATCGGGCGGCGCGTCTTGATCTTGAGATCGTTGAGCGAGCGGATGACTTCCAGCGCGCCGAGCACGCCCAGCACGCCGTCGAACTTGCCGCCCGTGGGCTGCGTGTCGAGATGGCTGCCCATCAGCACCGGGGCGAGGTCGTTCTCGACACCGGGGCGGGTCGCAAACATGTTGCCCATGCCGTCGACCTCGACCGTGCAGCCCTCCTTTTCGCACCAGGAGCGGAACAGGTCGCGGCCCTGCTTATCGAGGTCGGTCAGCGTCAGACGCTTGCACCCTCCCTTGGGTGTCCCCCCAATCTTCGCCATCTCCATCAGGGCGTCCCAAAGACGTTGCCCATCGACGCGAACATTCGAGAGATCGGCCACCAAAATCCCCGGGAAATGAACTGATGCCATAACGCTATTATGAATCTGACCAAACGGTCAAATGGCGCGATTGCGGGCTTGGCGCCTAGTGGGGAGGCGCCGTAGCATGACTCCGCATGGACAAACCGATCGCTAAACCCAGCATCCGCGAGGGCGCCGAGCGCGCCATCCTGTCGGCGGCCGAGATCGTGTTCGCGGAGCGCGGGTTCGGCGGGGCCACGGTCGCGGCGATCGCGGCGCAGGCGGGCGTTCCCAAGGCGAACATCCATTATTATTTTCCGACCAAGGAGCGGCTCTACCGAACCGTGGTCGAGCGGGTTCTCACCGCCTGGCTGGACGCCGGGCATTCGTTCGACACCAGCGACGACCCCGCGGAGGCCTTGACCGCCTATATCCGGGCGAAGATGGATCTGGCGCGTGAAATGCCGCTGAGTTCGCGAATCTGGGCCAGCGAGATCATGCGCGGCGCGCCGGTGATCCAGGATTTTCTCGATACGACGTTGACGCAATGGGTTCGCTCGCGAGAGCGGGTCGTGCGCCGCTGGATTGCCGAGGGCAAGCTCAGGCCAATCGAACCGAAAGTGCTGTTCTATATGATCTGGGCGACGACGCAGCACTACGCCAACGCGGCGCATGAGATCGCCTCGCTCGAACGGGGGCGCCCGCTCGACGACGAGGCTTTCGAACGCGCCAAGCGGCAGGTGGTGGAAACGATCCTGTTCGGCGTGACTGTCAGAGCCGAGACGCCCGCGCTGGCGGGCTCTCATGAGGCTTTGACTTGAGCGCCGTCATCGCTGAGCTTGTTCTAGCGATCCCAGTGGTCAAGCGAAAACAAAAACCCTCGACTTTTTACCGCCGCCGTTCGTCATTGCGAGGAGCCCTTCCGACGAAGCAACCCAGGGGGATATAAAACGCTGGCCTTGCGGCGGGGGCCATGTTGCGGGGCTCTGCTTCCAACCACAGTGCCTGCCGCTCCTGGGTTGCTTCGTCGCAAAGCTCCTCGCAATGACGGCCCCGGCATTGACGGCCCCGGCAATGACGGCCCCGGCAATGACGGCCCCGGTAATGACGAATATCGGCGGTTACGGGCCAACCACCATTAAGTTTTCGCCGAGGGAGGCCACGCGATCTGTGCCTCCAGTCGCGCCTCGCACAAGCCGCTTTCGTACACACAACGCGAAATGACCGCACCGAACCCATCAATTCACCCCCGCCGCCGCCGGCCCGCTGGATTCGCGATCCAGGGCGCGTTATATCGCCGCCGCCGCAAGCGCGCGGCGATTTCGAGGGCATCCCGTGAAACCGTCGTTCTCGCGCCTGCGCGCGTTCCTCCTGCTCATCGTGCTTGGCTTCAGCGTCGCCTCTTGCGGCGTCAACAATATTCCGACCCTGGAGGAAACCGCCAAAGCCAAATGGGCCGAGGTGGAGAATCAGTATCAGCGCCGCGCCGACCTGATCCCGAACCTGGTCTCCACAGTCCAGGGCTATGCAAAGCAGGAGAAGGACGTGCTAGTGGCAGTGACCGAAGCGCGCGCCAAGGCGACGTCGATTCACGTCGATGCCAACGACCTCACCGATCCCGCCAAGGTGAAGCAGTTGCAAGACGCCCAGAATGCTCTATCGGGCGCGCTCGGGCGGCTGCTCGCGGTCAGCGAGAATTATCCCGACTTGAAGTCGAACGCCAATTTCCTCGCGCTGCAATCGCAGCTTGAAGGAACGGAGAACCGCATCTCGGTCGCCCGGCGCGACTATATCAACGCGGTCCAGGGCTATAACGTCGAATTGCGCACATTCCCCGGCGTGTTGTGGGCTTCGACTTTTTATCGCAGCGCCAAGCCGATGGCGGAGTTCGCCGCCACGGACGAAGCGAAGACCGCGCCCAAGGTGAAGTTCTGAAAGCCCCCGCGT
>JAYTRP010000503.1:0-11464 GCA_043746145.1 Hyphomicrobiales bacterium
AAATCGTTGCTCGGCAAAGTCAGAGCGGCATCGGTCGGGGTTGGTTGGAAATGAGGCGTCCATCGAAGAACGGCGACGTCAATTCGCTCGTTGGACGCGCGCTCCGCGTGGCGCTCGCTTTGTTTCTGCTCTGCGTCGCCCTGCCCGCTCTCGCCGAAACCCGCGTCGCCCTGGTGATCGGCAATGGCGACTATACGAAGCTTCCCAAGCTCGCCAATCCGCCAAATGACGCCAAAGACGTCGCGGATGCGCTGGAATCGCTAGGCTTCAAGGTCACGCTCGCCATCGATGCGGATCTCGCGAAAATGCAGGGCTTGATCGCCGAATTTGGAAAAGCCGCGGTGACCAGCGACGTTTCCTTGTTTTACTACGGCGGCCACGGAATGCAGGTGTCCTCGCAGAACTACCTCATTCCGGTCGACGCGCAGTTGCGCTCGGTCGACGACATCGAGAAGCGCACAGTTCATTACGCCGAGGTCGAAGACGCCCAGGCGAAGGGCGGCGGCATTCATGTCGTATTCCTCGACGCTTGCCGAACGAACCCGATCAAGAACTCAACCCCCGCAGCCTCGGCGGGGCTTGCCCGAGTCGACAAGAAGCCGGGCTTCCTTACGATCTTCGCCACCACTCCCGACACGGTCGCATTCGACGGCGCCGGGCGTAACAGTCCTTTCGCCCAAGCGCTGCTCAATCATATCGCGACCCCAGGCGTCGATGTCTCCAGCATGATGATCGCAGTGCGCAACGACGTCATCGCGTCCAGCGGCGCTATGCAGGTGCCAACCGAATTCTCTCTGCTGACCCGCCAATTCTATTTCGCAGGTCAGGCAGCGGCGGATTCTTCGCCCGAGTCAGCGCTTTGGCGACTGGCCGGGGGACAGCGCGACGCCAATTTGCTGGCGATCTACTTGGAAAAATATCCCAGGGGACCTCATGCCGAGGACGCCCGATCGCTGCTCGGCGGGCCATCGGCCGCGCCTGCTAAACCCAGGGAATTGGATGAGGATCTCTGGCGGCTGGCGCTGAGTTCGCGCGAACGCGGTTTGGCGGAACTCTATCTCGCGCGCTACCCCAATGGCGCGCATGTTCAGGACGCCAATTCACTCCGCAACAGCTTGGCGGCGGCCGCGAGCGCCGCGAAAGATCCCGGCGTGGTTTGCGAGCAGCTTGCGACGCTTCCGTCCGACGCGACGGCGAATGCTCCGGGAGTCGATATCGGCACGCTGGTGCTGCACGCGCGAGAAGCGGTCGAGGCTTGTCAGCGGGCGACCGCCGCATATCCCGAGAAGGAGCATTACGTCGAGTTGCTTGCGCGCGCCATCTGGGCCCTGGGCCGCCCGGAAGAGGCGATCGCTTTGCATCGTAAAGCGGCCGAAGCCGGCGACGCACGCGCAATGGTGAGCCTGGCGTTCCTGATGGAGGCCGGCGACCACGTCCCCAAGGACGTCCGAGGCGCCCTCGCCCTGTATGAAAAAGCGGCCGCGAGAGGCAACGCCGACGCGACGATCGACTTGGCCTACGCCCTTGCCAAAGGCGACGGCGTTGCGCGAGACATGCCGCGCGCATTCCAGCTATTCCGGCAGGCGTCACGATCGGGTTCCGCGCTGGCGACCTATGACCTTGCCAAGCTGATCGACGACGGAGCCGGCGGGTCGCTCTCTGACGCGGTCGATCTCTACAAGCAGGCCGCGGCCATGGGATTCCCGAAAGCGCATCTCGCCGCGGCGATCATGCTCGATCAAGGCCGAGGGGTCGCTAGAAGTCCGGGCGCGGCCGCGGAGGAGTTGCTGCAATGCGTGCGCACCGATTCCCGCGAGTGTCTTACGACATTGACGGGTCCGACCCAGACCCGTTCTCCCGACGCCATCAAAGCTCTGCAGGCTCGGCTGAGGACAGCGGGCTATTATGGGGGGCCGATCGACGGCCGAAGCGGGCCCGCATTGGGGCCCGCGTTGGAGCAATGGCGCCTGTTGGGCCCTGCCTGATTGAATCCGCCCGCGAGCGAGGTTCAATCCGTCAGATGCGTCTCGACCCTGCGATTCTCAGGGCTGAACGGATCGGCGACCCGCGGATGCGTCTTGCCAAATCCCTTCGGCGTCAGTGAGGTCGTGTCGATGCCTTGTGATGTCAGGTAACTCACGACAGCATTGGCGCGCCGCTCGGAAAGGCCGAGGTTGTATTGTTCCGCGCCGGTTGCGTCGGTGTGGCCGTCGATCTCGAACTTCTGGCCCTTCAACTGGGGATCGAGCAGCGCCTTGGCGAATTGAGACAGATTTTCCCTGCCAGGGGCGGTCAGACGATCGGAATCGAATTCAAATGTCACGAGTAGGTCGAACCGCGCAGGGGGCGCGCCGCATGTCGGGTCCGACTGAAAGCAAAAAGCTCTAGCCTGGCCCAGCTTCTTCTTCTTATCGAGGTCCGCCTTGTCTTTTACAAAGACATCGAGAACCTTTGCCGCGGTATAGGCGGGATCGGCGTGAACCGGGGTGGCGAATGTCAGAGACGCCATCGCGATCAAAGCGGCAGCGCTCAATCCCGAAAACAACGACGTGCGCATTTCACTCTCCGTAGTCCGCCCGCCATTGGCGAGCCTGAATAAATTATGAGAGGCGACGTGGGCGCCGTCAAACTCATTATGGCAACCAAAATATCGAATTGACTATGCGTCTCGATAATCGGGTTTCCGTTCGACCGCGTCGTCCTCACTGAGATGCGCTTACGGTCTGCTTCGGATGAGGGTTCGGCATTGCTCCCTTGTCGTACGCGACCGCCGACCGTAAGCATACAGCGTAGGAATATTTGGGGACCCGCAGCCGTAACTGCGGAACGGACGGGGGCTGGTTGATCTTGGAGGAGCGAACTCTATTCCAGCCCGGGCCACACGGCAGTTTGAAGCCGGGCGTTCGGCTCAACGGCACCTACGAAGTCGAGATGCTGATCGCCGAAGGCGGCATGGGCGAAGTCTACAAGGGCTTCAACATCCAGACGGGCGACCCGGTCGCCATCAAGGTGATGCGTCCCGAGCTTTCGCGCAGCGCAGACGCGGTGGCGCTGTTTCGACGCGAGGCGTCCACGCTCAACACCCTGCATCACGACGCGATCGTTCGCTACTACGTTTTCTCTGTCGATACGGAACTGCAGCGCGCCTACCTCGCGATGGAATATGTGGATGGTCCTTCGCTGACCGACCGTATTTCGTCGGCTCCTCTCACATCCGCCGAGCTCGACGTTTTTCGTGTGCGGATGGGCTCGGCGCTCGAGGCCGCGCATCGCCTCGGTATCGTTCATCGCGATATTTCGTCCGACAACTTCATTCTTCCCGGCGGCGAGGTCGCTCGCGCCAAAATCATCGACTTCGGAATTGCCCGCTCGCGGCGACCTGGCGAAGCGACGATCATCGGCGACGGATTCGCGGGCAAATACAACTATGTTTCGCCGGAGCAACTCGGTCTGTTTGGCGGCGAGACCACCCCTAAATCCGACATCTACAGTTTCGGGCTCGTGCTGGCGGAAGCGATTAGAGGCCAGCGTATCGACATGGGCGGCTCCCAGGTCGAGGTCATCGAAAAGCGGCGCAAGACGCCCGACCTGTCCGATATCCCTGCGTCGCTTAGGCCGTTGCTGCTGTCGATGCTGCAGCCCAACCCCGCCGATCGTCTCGCGAGCATGTCGGCGGTTGTGGACTGGCGCGCGGAACCCAGTCCGCTGCTTTTGCGAAATAGTCGAAACGCCGCCGCGCCGCGAACTTCGTCGGGAGGGCGAGTTGCGGCTGTCGTCGGGGCGCTGATCGTCGTGGGCAGCCTTGGCGCCTTGGCCTATGTGTTTCGGGGCGACTTGCAGAACTCGATAGCGCCTCTGATCGCAACGACGCCTGTCGCGCAGACGCCCACGCCGCATCCCGCGCAGGCGACGATCGCCCCGGCGCCTACCCCGACCCCGATCGTCACTCTGCCGCCGACCCCTACTCCAACCCAGACTGTAGTCGTCGCGGCGACCCCTTCGCCGAGCCCCGAACCCGCGCCTGCGAACAACGTCAAGGTTGTCACCGCGGAGGATCTCAAGGAGGAACTGCCTCCGCGTCCGCCTAGACCGTTGCTGGAATTGCCGTCGGCGACCGTGGGAAGGCCCTACAGGGCAGTCATTCCTAGCTTCGCCGACCCCGGCGGAAAAGGATTGCAACTCACGGTCGATCCGGAAGCGCCGGAAGGACTGGCGCTGGAGGACCACGGCGCCGGAGCTTACGAGTTTGCCGGCTCGCCGCGTAAGGCCGGAACCACGACTTTTGACATTGTCGCGGTCGATCACAGGGGCAGAAAGGCGCGGATGTCCACAAAGCTTGTGGTCGCCGGCGCCGCCGTCGCGACTTCCGAACCGACGCCAGTCCCTACGCTTGCTCCTACCCCTGCTCCAACGTTACCGCCCGTCAGGCTCGTGAGACCGACGCAATCGGCGGTGGCTCTCGATGGCGCGACCGTGGGGCGAGATTATTCCGTCGACTTGCCCCCCTTTACGCCTGGGCAGGATGTGCACGGACTGACTTTGCACGCAGAGCCGGATCCGCCGGCAGGCTTGACCTTCGTCGATGAGGGCGGGGGGTTCAGTCAAATCTCCGGTAAGCCGACGCGCGCGGGCTCCCACACGTTTGAGGTCGTCGCGGCCGATGCCTTGGGCCAATCCGCCAAAATGAACGTCAGAATCGTCGTTGCGCCGGCGCCTGCGCCGGCTCCGCCGCTCCAGACGGCCGAAGCGTTCCTCCGCGCTTATGAGGACGGTCCCTGCTTTCTGATCCGCCCAGGCGCATCGGGAGACCATGTAGCGACGCCTGAAGCGATCGGCGTCGACATGAGTGCGTTCCTTCGTTTCGAGGCGGCGTACAAACGGGCGATCGGCGCCAACTCGCAAGCCAGTTTCAAGCCGATCGCCTCACCGCAATGTCCTGTGCTCGCGTTACTGAAAATGTCGGCGCCAGGCTCCGATCCCCGCGCCGAACCGCACCTGGATTTGACGCATTTCGAAATCGGCGGCGGATCGCCGCTGGCCGGGGTCGTCCGCGGGTTGGCCGGGCGTCATCTCGCCCTGCTGATCGTCGGCGAAGACGGAACCGTGTTTCGCATTCCCGACACGCCAACGCCCGGCGGCGATGGCGCCGCGTTCAGCGAACAGCTTGGCCGGGCCGACGCGTCCTCGATTGGTCCGCTCCAGCTGCTCGTCGCCGTAGCGTCCAACCAACCGCTAGCGTCGCTCGACAAGTTCAGGAGCGGCGCCATTGCCAGTCTCGCGCCAAAGCTCAGCGCGGAATGGGCGCTTGCCGGGGCCTCCGCGGAGATCGGGTTCTTCAAGCTCAAGTAATGAACGTAGGGTCGTTCTTACGGCGCCGGTACGAGAGCATAGGTGCAGGTCTCCATCAGGCTGCTGGCGTCCGGCGATGGTTTCTCCGCTTCGCTCGGCGGAACACTGACCCGTCTGGGCGTGATCATGTTGGGAGGGATCGTCTGAATGTTTCCTCCAATTCCGCGCGTGCGGCCCGGGCCGAAAGCCTTGTCATGCAGTGCGAATTCGGCGCCCAGATCGCGTCGCTTGCCATTGCTGTCGGCTAGAGCCGATTTCAGGTTTTCGAGAAACGGCGCCGTCAATCGCGCCATGGCCAGGAAGATAGTGTCTTCACCTTTCTCTGTGGGTACGGGGACATTGACGTCCGCGGTCGCGAGATCGCGAATGGCCCCAGGCCGAGTTTCGTCGAACGCATAAAGCTTGGATTGGAGCAGCCCGGTGTGGCCGACGCGGAAGGTAGCCGCGCGACTGACGGGCAAACGATCGTTGGGGTCCAACGGAACGGCGATCGGTTCTTCCCGGGGCGATGGCAATGCCGGATCGGTCACCCAGACCTGCCACGAGCAGGCCGGCGCGCCGTTGGGCGCTCCCATCTGCGGTTGAATCCAGGCGACGACGGAGGGAGACGCCCCGACCGCCTGATCGGGGAAGCTTTGCGCCCGCAGCAAGTCGGCGAGATGGAGATCCGAAAGCGGCAGGCTCTTCTTTATCTCGGCGATCTTGGCCTCCGCTGTCGCGCTGTCATGCGCGCCGATGATCCAGCGCACGCGGCTCGCCCCGGAGTACATTTGAAGTCGCGCAATAAATGCGCTGACATCCGCCGGGCTCTCCATCGGAAGCGGAGAGGCGAGCGCAGGCGCAGCGAGAATGGCGAAGGCCAGCGCGGCCGCGCTCAGCGATAGCGCCCGCATGCGGCTTAGGCGTCCAAGCAAAGCACGGCGTCGGGGCGTCTCAATCGGGGCAAGCATGCCGGTCATTTGTCACCTTGAACTGATAGTCGATCTCCGTCCCGACACGATCGGCGAGGAAGCTGGTGGTGGTCGTGAGGACGGCGGCGCCGGAGAGCCCCTCCAGCATCTTGCGAAGTTCCGCTTGCAGCCTGGTGACTTCCAGGTTCGGATCACGCGTGGCGATCACGAACAGCCGGATTTCATCCTGGACCGGTTCAATGGGAATAGCCGCTCTCATGATAGACGAAGCCTGGGCCGAGGGCGATGCCCCGACGTAGCGAAAATGCGCTGCGTCAAGCAGGATCGGATCGGCCGCGCGCGAAACGGACGCGATGAACAAGCGCACCGGCCGCAAGCTGCTGGCAAAGGGAATCCCATCACGCGCGCGAACTCCAAGGATCAGGGTTTCGCCACCGACGATCAGCGGTTCGCGCTGCGCGTCGAAGCACGGCGCCAGCAATTGCAGCTTGTCGCTCGCCGCATCGTAGCGAGCGCGCTGCGGCGCCGCTTCATCGGCGTTCGAGGCCGGCGCTCCCGCGACAAGCGGCGATACAAAGTCGAGCGCGATCGGCGCATGGGCCACGCTGTACCAACCCGCGAACACCGCCGCGAGCACGAGAACCGCCGCCGTCAGACCCAGCGCGCGCTTCGGGGTGACGATTTCCGTAAGCGCAAACGGGCCGAGCGAGGGCTCCAGATCGTCGAGCGTGGCGGCGAACACCAGATCGAGCTGCACGCGAGCGCCCGCCGCTTCCTGCCGCAGGCGATCGAGAATCGATGTCTCGACGTCTTTCAGGGCGCGTCCGTCGACCGCGGTCGCTGGCAAGACGACGATGACTTTTTGGCCCTCCAGCGCTTGCCGGTGCTGCGCGATATAATCACCAACCAGGGACAGCTTGCCTCTTACGCCGCTAACAGGACCCACGCTGACCGAGAGCGCGCCGGGGCCGGCCGGCAGGAGGATTTCGCCGGTGGCGAAGATGGGCCCGGTATCGCGCCCGAAGGCCTGACGAAGCGCCGCCAGGGTGAGCCCAAGGCCAGCCGATCGCGCATTTTCATTAGAAAGCTTGGCCACTTGCAGGTCGGAAATGCGCAAGTTCCAAGGCGCGACAGCGCCATTGCGCCGACTCAACCAAAGCTTCGCTCTTCGCGACGCGACAAATCTCGTCACCGCCTCGCGCGCGACCTGCCCGATCCCATAGAGGCCAAAATCGAAAAGCTCGGATATTTGGGGCGTAAGCTTCGCCGGATGCGCGGCTGGCGGGGAATCGTCCGCGATGGCCTCGAACAGATGGGAGCCCTCGCCATCCGCACCGACCAAGGGAACGAAGACGCGTGCTGTCAAGGCGCGTCGTCCAGGGTCTCAATCTCAAAATCGGCGAGCCCGGCCAAGTCGGCAGCGTCGCGCAAGTCGGCAGCGTTGCGATGAGACGGGACTTCCAGCCGCCCGTCGCGATCGAACACGCCTTCGAACTCCCCTGCGGGCCTGAACCGCAAAAGGACCCGCCGTCCCGCATAAGTCGACAGGCCCACCGCGCCTTGCGCCTGGAGAACCAGCGCGGAAGCGGGCTCGCCAGCGGAAAGCCGCGCCAGCAGCAGGCCGTCGGCGCTTACCAGACCGTCCGCGGGAAAGCGCCATCCTTCCGCGCCGCTGGCCGCTAAAGCTGAGAATGTGGTCGTCCGGCGCATCTCGCCACGACCGCCCACGAGATCGTCGAGCGCCAAAGCCGTTTGCGTCGCGACGCGAAGCGTACGAAGAAAGCGCGCGGTTTCACGGGGGTTGCTTGTAGTGGTCATTCCCTGTCCTCGCGTTCAATGCTGGCGAAAAAGGTTCGCCGAAGGTCGAGGCTACCTTACGGTCTGACTCCGCCGTCGGTCATGAAACTCGCCGTTCGGTTTGACAGGTCTTCGACATAGGCGGCCACATTGCCCCCGAATTCGCCCTTGAGCCGGCGCCTTACGTAGAGGTTGTCGTGCATGGCCTCTTGCAACGAGCGGCCGGAGATAATCGCGGCCAGAAGGTCGCGCTCGAGCGGGGCGATCGCGCCGGCTTCCACCGCGCGCGCGAGAAAAGGAGCCGCCTCGAGGGCGTCCATCAGCGGCTCGTCTTCGGCTTCCGCGATCGCCCCCGCCTGCGTCGCCTCGATCACGTCGAACGAAACGATATAGGTCTGATCCTGCCCCGCGACGCGCGCGAGCAATGCGGCGCCGAGATGGGTTGCGGCAAATTCGGCCGCGCTGCGGCATCCCGGAGTCGGAGCCGTCGCAAACGCCGCCTCCAACTCCGCTTGAGTGGGCCTTCGGCCGAGCCGGCCATGCATTTCAGACTTCAGAGCCTTGAGGAACGCGTTGGCCGCCTTGAGCGTGTTCACGGCGACGGCGGCGTCGCCCACCAGCCACTCTTTCGGGCAAAGACCTAGCCGAAGAACTTCGGCGTAAGGCCGGTTCGCTGCGTCCAAGCATTTAAGTATGCCGTTGGACAATTCGAACAACCGAGCCTGCGGCTTGAATCGGCGCAATCGCGTCGGACCGCCGACCAACGCGCTCCAAATCGATAGCGCGCGTTGGTCGGTTGGGACGGAATGCGGACCCGCCGCGTGCTGGGCCACCATGACGGCCAGTTTATCGGCGGAAGTGGGCTCGCCGTTTCGAGAGGCGATCGGCCGGTTGAGCACCTGGTCAAAATAGAAGTCCACAGCGTCTTCGAGAGCGTCGGGCGGCGGATAGGACCAGACGCCGACGAGGATGTCCGAATATCTGCGGCGCCCGGTCAACGAGCGCCGCACGCGATCGTAAAGCGAAAACGGCTTGATTGAAACGAGCTCGTCATCCGGCCCCAAAGTATCGTTGCCGTTGAACAGATTAGCTAAATGGCCCGCGAAATAGGCGACGATGTCGCGGCCACCCCCTGCCGCAGGCCCTGCGCTCATGGATCGAAACTCTCATGTTGCGGATACTACCTATCAGGGGAACGCGACATGACCGCTGGGCGTCGTCTGACGGATTTTCCGCGCTGAAACCTATTTGGATATAACAGCGAGCCCAACAGCTTGACAAGCGAGCATCCCGTAAGAGGCGTCTGCGCTTTCGCGCATACTAGATGCCCAATGAGCGTTTGCACTTGTCTGCAGATGAATTAGGTTGGGCGAAAACAGCCGCCGCGGACATAAAAGGAGCAACTTTCATGGCTCGTAACAGTAACTCCGGTCAGAAATTCATCACCCGCAATCGGAAACCGCGGGTGCACATTACCTACGAAGATCCCATCGACGCCAATATACTCATCGAGCTGCCTTTCGTGATGGGTGTGCTGGCGGACCTTTCGGGCAACAGCTCCGCGGTCGCGAAGCCGGACATGAACGATCGTGCGTTCCTGGACATCGACATGGATAATTTCGACAAGCGGATGGCCGCGATTGAGCCGGGCCTTACGATGAAAGTGTCCAATAAGCTGGGCGGCGACGAAGGCGGCGAAAAGCTCGGCGTCAATCTCAAATTTTCGAAGATCGAAGATTTCTCGCCCGCAGCGCTCGCGCGGCAGATCCCGGCGACGGCGAAACTTCTAGAGGCGCGCGAGCAACTGACGAACCTGCTGCGCTTCATGGACGGCAAGGTCGCAGCCGAGGACGCACTCAAGAAATTGCTGGCTGATCCGGAACTCATGTCCGCATTGAAAGAGAAGCTCGCGCAAAAGCCGTCGGAAGACGGCGCTACGGAATAAGGGGGATAGCTCATGGCCACTCAACAGGAACAAGTCGCCGGCGCAGCCCCGGCGCTAGCCGAAGCCGACGAATTCGCTTCGTTGCTTAAACAGAAATTTAAGACCCGCAATGACCGCGCGGCGACCGAAGTCGAGAACGCGATCCAGACCCTGGCGACCCAGGCCTTGTCGGACTCCACTGTGATCAAGGACGACGTCATTGACACGATTGAAGAAATCATTGCGCGCCTCGACGAAAAGCTGACCGCTCAGATCAATGAAGTTCTGCACGCCGAACCGTTCCAGCAGCTTGAGAGCGCTTGGCGGGGGCTTCATTATCTCGTCTTCAATTCGGAGACCGATGCGACGCTAAAGATTCGCGTCATGAATGTCGGTAAAATGGAACTGTATCGCAATCTCAAGCTCTACCCGGGCGCGCGCTGGGACCAGTCGCCGCTGTTTAAAAAAGTCTACGAGTCGGAATTCGGCACATTAGGCGGCGAACCCTACGGCGCCCTGGTCGCCGATTATCAGTTCAGCCACTCCCCGGTGGATGTGCAACTGCTGCGCGATCTGTCCAAGGTCTCTGCTTCGGCGCATGCGCCTCTGGTCACCGGCGCGGACCCTGCGCTGCTGGGCATGGATTCATGGACAGAATTGATGAACCCGCGCGACCTGGGCAAGCTGATGGACACGCCTGATTACGCAGCCTGGAAAGGCCTGCGCGATCAGGTCGACAGCCGTTACGTCGCCTTGTGTATGCCGCGCGTGCTCTCACGCCTTCCCTACGGCTCGAAGTCCGAGCCGGTCGAAGAATTCGCCTTCGAGGAAGACACCGACGGCCACAAGGGTGAGAAATACGGATGGATGAACGCGGCTTATCCGATGGCTGCGAACATTAATCGAGCCTTTAAGGAATATGGTTGGACAGTGCGCATTCGCGGCGTCGAGTCCGGCGGCGAGGTCATCAACCTGCCCACGCATACCTTCCCCACCGATGACGGCGGCGTGGACCTAAAGTGCCCGACGGAAATCTCGATCACCGATCGGCGCGAGGCCGAATTGTCGGCAGCGGGGCTGATCTCGATCATTCACCGCAAGAACACCGACAAGGCGGCGTTCATCGGCGCGCAATCCGTGTTCAAGCCGAAGCTGTTTGACAACCCGGAGGCGACGGCCGCCGACAAACTATCCTCGCGCATCCCCTACATGTTCGCGTGCTCGCGGTTCGCGCATTATCTAAAATGCATGGTGCGCGACAAGATCGGTTCGACGCGTGAGCAGGACCAACTTGAGAAGTGGCTGAATGGTTGGATCACCCTCTATGTCGATGGCGACCCCAAGAACTCCAGCGAAGAGGTAAAGGCCCGCTTTCCCCTCGCCGCAGCCAAGATTACAGTCACGGCCAACGAGGAAAATCCCGGCTATTACAACGCCACTGTCCATCTGCGCCCCCACTTCCAGTTGGAGGGAATGGACATCG
>JAYTRP010000504.1:0-3730 GCA_043746145.1 Hyphomicrobiales bacterium
GCAAGGCGTGCTTGCCGGCGACGATGACGTTGACATAGTGCTTGGTGCGTAGGCAGTGGTCGGCGACCGAGAGCAGGCAATTGGCGTCCGGCGGTAGATAGACCCGAACGATGTCCGCCTTTTTGGCGACGACGTGGTCGAGGAAGCCGGGATCTTGATGGGTGAAGCCATTGTGATCTTGTTGCCATACATGCGATGTCAACAGATAGTTGAGCGAGGCGATCTTGCGTCGCCAGGGGAGTTGCGCGGTCACCTTGAGCCATTTGGCGTGTTGCGTCAGCATCGAGTCGACAATCCGGATGAACGCCTCATAGCTGCTGAACATGCCGTGCCGTCCGGTGAGGAGATAGCCCTCCAGCCAGCCCTCGCATTGATGTTCGCTGAGCATCGCATCGAGGACACCGCCGGACGAGGCAAGAAACTCGTCGTTTTCTGTCTGCTTCGCCTCCCATTGGCGGCTGGTGACTTCGAACACGGCGCCGAGCTGATTGGACAGCGTCTCGTCGGGACCGAAAATCCGGAAATGTCGGGGATGCTGGTTCAGTTTGACAATATCGCGAAGAAATCCACCCAATACCCGTGTGTCTTGTGCATCCACCGCGCCGGGAGCAGGGATCATGACGGCGTGAGTATGAAAATCTGGCATTCGCAATTCGCGCAGCAGAACACCGCCGTTGGCGTGCGGATTCGCGCCCATGCGGCGATCCCCTTTGGGCGCCAGTTCCGCCAATTCCGGGATCAGGGCGCCATCGGCGTCAAAGAGCTCGTCCGCGCGGTAACTCTTCATCCAGTTTTCCAGCAGCGTAAGATGGGCGGGATGATGGGCGTCAACCAGCATCGGGATCTGATGGGACCGGAATGTGCCCTCAACCGCCACGCCATCCACGGTCTTGGGACCTGTCCAGCCTTTGGGCGAGCGCAGCACGATCATCGGCCAACGCGGCCGCGCGGTCTCTGCATTTTCGCGCGCGCCTTTTTGAATGCGCTGGATGTCGGCGATAGCCATGTCCATGGCTGCGGCCATCGCCTCATGCATGAGCAGGGGATCGTCGCCCTCGACAAAATAAGGCGTCCAACCGCAACCACGCAGAAACTGCTCAAGTTCTTCGGGTTCGATCCGCGCGAGGACGGTCGGATTGCTGATCTTGTAACCGTTGAGATGCAGGATCGGCAGCACAGCGCCGTCGGTGGCCGGGCTAAGGAATTTGTTGGATTGCCAGCCCGTCGCCAGCGGGCCCGTTTCCGCTTCGCCGTCCCCCACCACGCAGGCGACGATCAGGGAAGGGTTGTCGAATGCGGCGCCAAAGGCGTGGCTCAACGAATAACCAAGCTCGCCGCCCTCGTGGATTGAACCCGGAGTTTCGGGCGAGACATGGCTGGAAATGCCGCCGGGGAATGAAAACTGTTTGAACAGTCTTTGCATTCCCCCCTCGTCTTGGCTGATGTCAGGATAGACCTCGCTGTAAGTCCCCTCCAGATATACGTTCCCAACCACAGCCGGGCCGCCGTGACCGGGGCCGGCGACATAAATCATGTTTAGATCGTGCAGGTTTATGACACGGTTGAGATGCACATAAATGAAGTTTTGGCCCGGCGTCGTGCCCCAATGGCCGACCAGAACGGGCTTGACATGAGCCATTTGCAGCGGCTCGCGAAGCAGCGGATTGGCGTAGAGGTAGAGCTGTCCGACCGAAAGATAGTTGGCGGCGCGCCAGTAGGCATCCATCTTGCGCAGCGCCTCGGGAGCCAGGGCTTTCGGGACTATTGTCATGGTTGTTTTCCTCGGGCCAATGTTGGAAGGTCGGAATGATTTTAAAAGTCGTCACCCGAAAGCGCGATCAATCCCGATTAGAGACGCGCTGGCGTCTTTTGGCACGGGAGCGCCGAAATCGCTTCGACCGCGAAGCGGTCCGTTCCGTCGAGCCGAGACTCGAGGTTTGTTGATGCGGAGCGACGGAATGTTTCCAGCCGCTCTACAGAAAATTACTTCTTGCCCGATCCGCAGCAGCAGGTCTTGATGTGCGCGTCCGTCGACGTGGTGTGTGCGGCGGCCGAGGTGCTATGCGCCCGGGTCGATTCGGCCATTGCCGCGCCGTCATCGCCTTTGTCATGCAACGCGGCCGCGGCGACATGAGATTGCGCGGCGGCGTTATGCAGTTCAGCAGCTTTGGTGTGGCATTCCTTGGACATGAGCTTTACCTCTGTTTCGTCGAACTCTCGATAGGACAACTATTGAAATTAAACGCATCATTTCTAGCCTCAGTTCCCATCTTGGGCTTGCGGCAAATACCCATGCGGCTACGCCAAAGGCGCCGAGGCGATCACCGATGTGGCTTCAGATCGACAGAAAACTCAATTGGGTTATATCGACGATAAACTGGCAATATGGCGGTGAGATTACACACCGTCACGAATCCTGACGGCATCCGTCAAATCGCATCTTTATGACGGCGAACTAGGTAGTTTCCGAGCCTAACGTTGCGGCTCGTCACCGATATGATGTACAATTAAGTAGGTGTTCGTCGGGGGCCGAAACGGGCCTTTGTCGGTCACGCACCTGACCCCTCATGTCCTCTGGCACAAGCTTCAAAGGCAGATCGGCGTTATGAAGAGGCTTGGCTTAGCCTGGGCATGGAAGGCTTCGTGAGTACCCACAAGCCTCAGGAATCGTTCGATGAGACCCGGCGCTCCCAGTCTGAAATCGTCGCCCTCCGCTCGCGAGTGAGGCCCACATTGGCGCCAAGCATGACGCGCTTTGGCGCCCGCTTCGTTCGTCTAATTTCATAATCAGCGCTGTCCCTGTTATGAAACGTGAGTGGACGGTCGGCGATGCGAAACTGGGAGGCAAATATTATCAGCGAACAGGATTTGTGCTGGCTTGACGCGGCGCCGACGCCGTCAGCGACCTATCGAGCCGATTGAGCCCGCGCCATGAGCCGTCGGACACTCGTTACCGTCAATCCTGGCTCTTCGTCGATCAAAGTCGGCCTGTTCGACGTCCTGCCGGATCGGCCTCACGGCATTGGCAGGGGCGCCATCGACCTGCACCACGTTCCCCTGACATTGCATGTCGTACGCGGTGAGCACAGCGCTGACATCCCTCTTAAGGCGGCAGTGACGCCCGATCTACACGATGTGATTGACGAGTTGCTCGGCGAGTTGGTCAGCCATTTCGATGTGACGAACCTCGCCGCCGTCGGACACCGAGTTGTTCATGGCGGCGATAGGTTCAAGGCGGCGACGCCGATTACGGACGAAGCGCTAAAAGCCATCGAGGCGCTGACGCCGCTCGCGCCGCTGCACCAGCCGCAGAGTCTTCGACTGATCCGCGCGCTCCGACATCTAAGGCCGGGCCTACCGCAGGTCGCCTCTTTTGATACCGCATTCCACCGCAGCCAGAGCGACCTTGTGCGCCGCTTCGCCCTGCCGCGCGCGCTGTTCGATCAAGGGGTCAAGCGTTATGGATTTCATGGTCTCTCCTTTAAGTTCATCGCGGCCCAACTGAAACGGGTGGCGCCGGAACTCGCCGCGGGGCGCGTTGTGGTCGCCCATTTGGGCAGCGGCGCCAGCCTCTGCGGGCTGACGGCAGGCGTCAGCCAGGACACCAGCATGAGCTTCTCGACGCTGGACGGAATCCCAATGGCGACGCGCTGCGGCGCGCTCGACCCCGGCGTGTTGATCCATCTCATCAAACAGCGGGGCATGACGATTGGGGAGGTGGAGGATATGC